>JAGOAL010000055.1 GCA_017983975.1 Flavobacterium sp. | reverse complement strand
CAATTACAAGATATCATCGCCATCTTAGGTATGGAAGAGTTATCTGAAGAAGATAAATTATCAGTATCTCGTGCACGTCGTGTACAACGTTTCTTATCTCAGCCTTTCCACGTAGCGGAGCAATTTACTGGTATTCCTGGAGTTTTGGTTGATATCAAAGATACCATCAAAGGATTTAATATGATTATTGACGGTGAGTTAGATCATTTACCAGAAGCAGCATTTAACCTTAAAGGTACCATTGAAGAAGCTATTGAAGCTGGACAAAAAATGTTAGCAGAAGCATAAATCAAGCGAAGCTTGATAAACTTCAAAAAATAAAATCACAAATACCATTTTTGGAATTTGGAATTTTAAAATTTGGAATTTTAAACTTAAATTATGATTTTAGAAATAGTATCACCAGAAGCTACATTATTTAAAGGAGAAGTTACTTCGGTATCTGTTCCTGGTATTAACGGTGAGTTTCAAATGCTAAATAATCACGCGCCTATTGTTTCTTTATTAGGAAAAGGGAATGTGAAAATTAACGCTCAAAATATTTCAATTGAAAAAGAGTTTGTTGATAAATTCAACAAAGTAAATGAGCAAACCTATTGGTTACCTATAGGTTCTGGAACAATTGAAATGAATGAAAATAAAATTATTGTTTTAGCCGATTAAAAAGCTAAGCATATAGTAAATCAAAGTCTTGCTTATGCAGGACTTTTTTTTTAAATCAAAAACGTTCTATACCAAAAAATATCCTATGAAAAATTATGTTTTACTAGTAGTATTTTTCCTTTCAATTATAGTGTCTAATGCACAAGAATTAGACACCTTAAACAATATTATTGTTTCGTCGACCCGAATAGATTTACCGTTTAAAGAAAATTCAAGAACAATTCAAATTGTTACTGCTGAAGATATTAAAAAATTGGGCGTTACTAATGTAGCCGATGCATTACAACAAGTCACAGGGATTGATGTAAGACGTCAAGGAATTAATGGTATGCAAGCCGATTTGTATATTAGAGGCGGAGGTTTTGATCAAACATTACTTTTAATTGATGGTTTTAAAGTTGACGATCCACAAACGGGTCATCATACCATGAATTTAGCTTTGCCTATAGAAATGATTAAGCGAATAGAAATCATTAAAGGACCAGCAGCTCGTATTTTTGGTCAAAATGCTTTTACTGGAGCGATTAATATTGTAACTAAAGAGGTTGAGGAAAGTTCTGTACTTGCTAAAATACAAGGTGGTTCTTTTGGCCAATTTATTGCAGAAGTTACAGGCGCTGTTAACCTGGAAGACAGCAATCATGTGGTTCACTTTTCAAAGCAATCTTCTGATGGATATAGAAAAAACACCGATTTTGATAATACAAATTATGTATTGAGAAGTAAATTCAATAAGTCAAAATTACCGATTAATTTAATATCTGCTTTTTCTGAGAGAAAATTTGGCGCTCAAAATTTTTATGGTGTTACAAGTGCTGCAGCTTTGCCATATGAAGTAACACAAGCAAGCTTGATTGGACTTTCTACTGAATTTAAAACAGGAAATTTTACTTTCAAACCAAGAGTATATTGGAGAAGAAATCAAGATGAATACATTTTTATTAGAACTAATCCGTCGATTTACAGAAATTTACACATCACAAATAAAATTGCTGGAGAATTTAATGGTTCATATGAATCTAAATTAGGTATAACTGGTTTTGGTATTGAATTTTCAAAATACATGATTCAAAGTAATAATTTAGGAGATGCCGAGAGAGAAATTGCTACTTTGTTCTTAGAACATCGTTTTGAATTGTTTGATAAAATGGTAGATATTACTCCAGGTGTTGCTGTTTCGTATTTCTCAGATTTTGATAACAGAGCTTTTCCAGGTATTGATTTAGGGGTGAAATTATCCAATAAAATTCGTCTTTATAGCAATGTGGGATATACCTATAGAGTGCCCACTTATACCGATTTAAATTATAGTGATCCTTCTACATTAGGAAATCCAAATTTAGAAGCTGAACGCGCTTTTGCACAAGAGCTAGGATTTAAATATCAAGCAAGTTCTGTGGATTTTAATATGGCCTTTTTTAATAGAAACACAGAAAACTTCATTGATTATAGGAGAGCAACTCCAGCTGACTTATGGAGACCTGTAAATATTGATGTTGAAACAAAAGGTTTTGAATCTTCAATGAAGTATAATTTTAAATGGGGTAAAATTAAAAATCAGCTAAATATAGGTTATACTTATATTGATGACAATATCGATACCAATTTAACGTCAAAAAATGGAATTAATTCTATGCGTCATCAAGTAGTTTTTAATTACGATATCCAATTGTTTAAAGGATTTAGCCAAAATATTTCTTACCGCTATGTGGAAAGAACATCAAGAGTTTCTTATAATGTTTATGACTTAAACACAGCATATAAAACAAAAAACATCGAGTTAACTATGTTAGTTCAGAATCTTTTCAATACAGATTATTTCGAAAACACTTTTGTTCCCATGCCAAAAGGAAATGTATTATTTGGAATGAAATACAATTTTAAATAAAAGGGCATAAAAAAAGTCCCGATTAATCGGGACTTTGATGTTTTTAGGTAATCAAAAATAATTATATATTATTCGATAACTACTACTTGAGCAGCAACTTTACCTTTTCTTCCTTCTTCTTCTTCGTAACTTACAGCGTCACCTTCGTTTAAAGATTCAACTTTCATTCCGCTAGCGTGTACGAAAATGTCGTTTCCAGTTTCATCATCTGTAATAAAACCGTAACCTTTTGATTCATTGAAGAACTTAACTTTACCTGTTCTCATTTTGTATTGTAAAAAATTAATAATATTCAAAGATATACTTAATTACGACACAAACAAGAAAAAGTTAAAAATATTTCAAAAATATTGATAATCAGTTAGTTTGATGGTTTTAGATCCAATTG
The DNA here is from genome assembly GCA_017983975.1 of Flavobacterium sp. Lineage (GTDB taxonomy): Bacteria > Bacteroidota > Bacteroidia > Flavobacteriales > Flavobacteriaceae > Flavobacterium. The sequence goes on along the minus strand of JAGOAL010000055.1, from coordinate 4,123 downwards.
AATATGCAATTCATTTAATTGAGCTACATCAATAGCTGATGGTGCATCAATCATCACATCTCTACCCGAATTGTTTTTAGGGAAGGCAATAAAATCACGAATGGTTTCTTGTCCGCCTAAAATAGATACTAATCGGTCTAAACCAAATGCTAGTCCGCCATGAGGAGGAGCGCCAAATTCAAAGGCATTCATTAAAAAGCCAAATTGAGCCTGCGCTTGTTCTTTGCTAAATCCTAATAAATCAAACATTCTACTTTGTAAATCCCTATCGTGAATACGAATAGATCCACCGCCAATTTCATTTCCGTTTAATACCATGTCATAGGCATTGGCACGCACTTTTCCTGGTTCGGTTTCAATTAACGCCATATCTTCTGGCTTTGGAGAAGTAAATGGATGGTGCATTGCGTGGTATCTTCCACTTTCTTCATCCCATTCTAATAATGGAAAATCTACAACCCATAACGGCGCAAATTCATCCGATTTTCTTAATCCTAAACGTGTAGCTACTTCCATACGAAGTGCAGATAATTGCGTTCTTGTTTTATCGGCTCCGCCAGATAATACTAAGATTAAATCGCCCGGTTTTGCTTGAGTAATTTCTGCCCATTTTTTCAAATCTTCTTGATCGTAAAACTTGTCAACGGATGATTTAAACGAACCATCTTCTTCACATTTTACATAAACCATCCCTGAAGCTCCAATTTGTGGACGTTTTACCCAATCAATTAAGGCGTCAATTTCTTTTCGAGTATAATTGGCACAACCAGGAGCGGCTATTCCTACTACTAATTCAGCCGAATTAAATACTGGAAAATCTTTATGTTGTGCTACGGCATTCAACTCCCCAAATTTCATTTCAAAACGAATATCGGGTTTGTCATTTCCGTAGGTTTTCATGGCGTAATCGTAAGTTATTCTTGGAAATTTAGCCACATCAATTCCTTTAATTTCTTTCAGTAAATGACGGGTTAATCCTTCAAACATATCTAAAATATCTTCTTGTTCTACGAATGCCATTTCGCAGTCAATTTGTGTAAATTCAGGCTGACGATCGGCACGTAAATCTTCATCTCTAAAACATTTCACAATTTGGAAATATTTATCCATACCACCTACCATCAATAATTGTTTGAACGTTTGTGGCGATTGTGGTAAGGCATAAAATTGCCCTTCGTTCATTCTACTTGGCACCACAAAATCGCGCGCTCCTTCTGGAGTAGATTTAATTAAATAAGGCGTTTCTATATCACAAAAACCTTGGTCAGAAAGGTATTTTCGCACTTCCATCGATACTTTATGACGGAATAGTAAATTGTTTTTTACCGGATTTCTTCTAATATCTAAATAGCGATATTTCATACGAATATCTTCACCACCATCGGTTTCATCTTCAATTGTAAACGGCGGTAATTGAGCTTCGTTTAAAATATTGAGTTCTGAAACTAAAATTTCGATATCGCCAGTAGCCATGTTTGCGTTTTTTGATTCACGCTCAATTACAGTTCCTTTTACTTGAATTACAAATTCTCTTCCTAATGATTTAGCGCGATCAAAAACTGCTTTATCGGTTCTTTGTTCGTCAAAAATTAATTGAGTAACACCATAACGGTCACGCAAGTCAACCCAAATCATAAAACCTTTGTCTCTCGATTTTTGTACCCAACCTGCAAGAGTAACTTCTGTATTGATATGTGAAGCATTTAATGCGCCACAAGTATGACTTCTGTACATTTCTATAAAATTTTATGCAAAAGTAAGAACAAAAAAGAAAATTTTAATTTAAAACCCGCAATTAAAATTATATTTTGATATATTTTTTTGGTTTAATAAATATTATCTTATTTTTACAGAAACCTTACAAACATTATTATGAAAAAAATCACTTATTTATTATTGTTATTTGTTTCAATATCATTTGCTCAAACTACTGCTAAAGTTAGTTTTACTGCAAAAATTGAAAACAGAAATTCAGACACGTTAACCATTTATGGGCCAAAGAAGTTCAAACTTGATATTCCAGTTAATCAAAATGGCGTTTTTCAGTCTAGTTTTGAAATTACAGAAGGATTACACCAGTTTAGCGACGGAAAAGAATCTTCAATGTTGTATTTAAAAGACGGAGACGATTTGAGTTTAACGATGAATGCAGCAGAATTTGATGAAACCATCGTTTATAAAGGTAAAGGAGAAAAAGAAAATAATTTTTTAGCTCAAAAAGCATTAACTGACGAAGTTTTTGAATTAGGACTTGAAAGTTTATTGGAAAAAGAAGAGGCTGTTTTTAAAGCCGCTTTAGAAAAAAAGAAAACTGAAGATTTAGCGAAATTAGAAGGCTCTGGGTTATCTGAAAAATTTGTTACGTCATACAAACCTATGATTATGCAAGAATCGTTTATGTTGCAACAATATTTCAATCAAAAAGCACAAGCTAAAAAGATTGAAGGCATTGCTTCTCCCTCTTTTGAGTATGAAAATCACAAAGGAGGAAAATCTAAATTAGAGGATTTTAAAGGGAAATATGTATATATTGATGTTTGGGCAACTTGGTGTGGGCCTTGTAGAGCAGAGATTCCATCTTTGAAAAAAATTGAAGAAAAATACCATGGTAAAAACATTGTTTTCATTAGTATTTCTGTTGATACTGATAAAGATCATGAAAAATGGCAAAAATTTGTTACCGAAAAAGAATTAGGCGGCGTTCAATTATTTGCGGATAAAAACTGGAATTCCGATTTTATTAAAGCATTTGGAATTAATTCTATTCCAAGATTTTTATTAATTGATCCTACTGGGAAAGTGGTTAAAGCTGATGCAGCAAGACCTTCTTCTGAAGAATTAACTAAATTATTTGACGAACTATTGAAATAGTTTTTAATGAATTTATTTGAAAGCCAGAACGTTATGTTTTGGCTTTTTTTATGTTAATTTTTCTAATGTTACCAAATTGTTACCAAATTGTTACCAAAAAGTTTTGTTATTGTAAAAAAATAATTATATTTGTCACATAATTATTAACCCAAAAAACAAATGCTTATGAAAAATTTAATGATTTATGTGATGTTATTGGTTACTACAGTGTCTTTTGCTCAAGGCGTACAACCAAAATTTGTTGCGGTAGAGAACAATATGATTCAAGCTACTTATTATTATGATAATGGTCAAGTAAAACAAGAAGGTGTATATTTAGATGGGAAACTTCACGGGAAATGGGTTTCATACAATGAAGATGGGACGAAACAAACTTCTGGAGAATATAACCAAGGAGAAAAAGTAGGAACATGGACTTTTTATAATGCTGCCACTATTAAAAAAGTAGCATTTTCAAATAGTAGAGTAGCTTCTGTAAATACCATCAGTAAAGATTATTTAGCAAATAAATAAATTTTTTACAATCCGTTATAATTAAAAAGTCCCGAAATATTCCGGGACTTTTTTGTTTATATGTATTTTCGGTTAAGAATTATACAGCGTTTGCTTGTCGAGCAATTCTTCTATCTCTTAACCAATATTTCACTCGTTTTACCAAGTAGAACATCACGGGAACCATAACCAATGTTAACACGGTTGCATAAGATAATCCGAAGATAATGGTCCACGCTAAAGGTCCCCAGAAAATTACGTTATCACCACCCATATATAAGTGCGGATTAAATTCGGTAATTAACGAGAAGAAATCAAAATTCAATCCAATCGCTAACGGAATTAATCCTAAAATTGCGGTTAATGCTGTTAATAATACAGGTCTTAAACGATTTTTACCAGATTCTATAATGATGTCTTTTATTTCTTCTAATGATAAATCGTCGTGGCTTTTTAGGTTGTTGTCGGCTACTTTTTTATCTAACAATAAGACGAAGAAGTCCATTAATACAATTCCGTTTTTCACTACAATTCCGGCTAATGAAATAATTCCCATCATCGTCATTAAGATAACGAAATCCATATTGGCGATTACATATCCGTAGAAAACGCCACTAAAACTCAATAAAACCGTAAATAAAATTACCATAGTTTTAGAAACCGAATTAAACTGTAACACGATAATAATCGTAATTCCGGCTAACGCTAAAAATAAGGCATACATTAAGAAACTTTGGTTTTTCCCTTGTTCTTCTTGTAC
>JAGOAL010000026.1 GCA_017983975.1 Flavobacterium sp. | reverse complement strand
GTTTAAGGAAGTGAGAAAAAAGTATTTGATTTATGAGTGATGATGGGTGATGGTTGATGGGTGATGGAAGTAAAATTAACTAGCTAATTAAATTTTAACTTCAATATTGGGATTAATCTTTATCACTTCATTTACAAATAACTGCTTATCTTTTGGGGAAATGTAAATCTCATCAAATTTATTATATTTAATAACTAGTCTATCCAAAGATAAAGCTGGTGCACTTAGTATTGAATTTGATTTTTCAATTTTTCTTATTGAATTTATTTCAATCTTATCATTCACAATCCACATACTTTTTATAATCAATTTATCTTCACTAATTATATATCTTGTAGTTTTAGACACAAATAGAATTACAAAAATTATCCCAATCAATGCTAAATAACCAAACATTTCGCCATCAAAAATTGACTGTATACTTTTGAATATTGGGTAAATTAGTGGTAATCCTAGCCACTTATCGACTTTTGATTTATAAATTTTCATACTAAAGAGGTATTTTTTCTTTCATTTTCTCCACAATGTTAAACGCTGCTGGACAAATCGCAACATTTAGTAAAGTTAAATCGGTGATTTGATTAAATTTCTTTCTATCGGTGTGTGGGAATTCTCGGCAGGCTTTTGGGCGAACATCATAGATAAAACATTTATTATCGCTATCTAAAAACGTACATGGAACACTTTTCAATACATAATCGTTGTCTTCATCAATGCGGAGATATTGGTCAATAAACTGTTGTGGTTTTTGACGGAAACTTTTCGAAATGCGTTCAATATCAGCAGAAGTAAATAAAGGGCCTGTTGTTTTGCAACAATTGGCACACTCCAAACAATCCGTTTTTTTGAATTCGGCATCGTGTAAATCTTGCATTACATAATCTAAATTCTTGGGTGTTTTCTTTTTTAGCTTGTCAAAATACTTTTTGGTTTCGATATGCGTATCTTTGGCAAGTTTTCCGAGTTCGTTTAAATTTGGCTTTAGCATTTTATGAATTTCTATTGCAAAGTTACGATTTTGAATTCCGAATTTTGAATAACGAATGTTGAATTTTGAAATATAAACCATGAAAGACCTTTTCGGAAAAGCCATTTTAGATTACCAAACCAATAATTCACCCGAAGATTTAATTACCGAAACTTCTATTTCGGAAGCCGATGAAATGAGCGTTGCCTATTTGTTTCGTTCTTATGCCGAAATGCCAAAATTGGAACAAAAAGCATTACAATTGGCAAACGGAAATGTGTTAGACGTTGGTTGTGGCGCAGGAAGTCACGCTTTATATTTGCAAGAAAAAGGTTTTGATGTTACGGCAATTGATATTTCTGTAAATGCGATTAAAGCTTGCGAACTTCGTGGCTTGAAAAAAGCAAAAGTGCAAGACATTATGCAACTTGATACTGATAGTCATCAGCATGACAAATTTGATACAATTTTGTTATTGATGAATGGAGCTGGAATGTGTGGAAAATTAAAAAACATTCCGAATTTTCTTCAAAAATTAAAAGCGTTATTAACCGAGGAGGGTCAAATTTTAGTTGATAGTTCGGATATCATTTATATGTTTGACGAAGACGAAGACGGTGGAAAGTGGATTCCAACCGATGTGGATTATTATGGCGAAGTCATTTTTGATATTGCCTACAAAGGTGAAAAAGAAGCTTCTTTTGATTGGATGTATATCGATTATAATACGCTACAAAATGCGGCTGTTGCCAATGGTTTACAATGTGAATTGATTTTAGAAGGCGAACATTTTGATTATTTGGCGAAACTTACCAAAATATAAAGTTTTTGTTACACTAAGTCCCACAAAGCATAGCACAAAGTTACACTAAGCTCTTATTTGCGACTTAGCGTCTTTGTGGCAAGAAAAAAACTAAGGTATATTCAAATATTTATGCGTTTGCAACGACACGCGCCATTTTGGGTTATTCATTACATAATCAACAATTAAAGGCGTCATTTCTTCTTTTTTACTCCATTCGGGTTGTAAGAATAAAATGGCATTTGGGTTTACTTTTGCCGCTTGTTCTTCAGCAAAAATGAAATCGTGTTTATTGTAAATGATTACTTTTAATTCGTTTGCAATATCATACGCACTTTGAACGGGTAATTTATTTTTCTTTGGCGACAAACAAAACCAATCCCACGTTCCGGTAACTTCATAAGCTCCAGAAGTTTCAATATGTACTTTTAGATGTTGCTCTTTTAGTTTAGAAGTTAATAATGTCATATCCCAAGTCAAAGGTTCGCCACCAGTAACAACAACTGTATCGGCAGATTTTTTTGCATTGGAAACAATTACATCGGTATTGGTTGGAGGATGTAATTCGGCATTCCAACTTTCTTTTACATCGCACCAATGGCATCCTACATCGCAACCACCAATTCTAATAAAATAGGCTGCTGTTCCAGTATGATATCCTTCTCCTTGGATAGTGTAAAACTCTTCCATTAAAGGCAACATTTCGCCTCTTTCAACCGCTAATTGTGTTTCTTTTTTCAACATTTACTTTTAATAATGGCTGCAAAGATACTTATTTACACTTAGTTTAAAATAAATACCTAAATTGTTTTTTTGTAGAAAATAAAAAGACCGAATTATACAATTGTACATTCGGTCTTTTACTTATGAATTTATGCTTTATAAAGCTTTTAAAGTATCTGTTGCATATTTATTGGCAGGGTCAACCACTAATAATTTATTAAGATTTTCAACCGCTTTGTCTTTTTGACCACTGTTTGCATAATGAGCACCTACATGAGTTAATGCTTCAATTAAACCTTTTTTGCTACTTGCTTTCGCTTTTTCAGCGTCTCCTTTATCATCCAGAATTTTAATATACTGCTCATAAGAAGATAATACAATAATTTTTGCTTCAGGAGTTTCCACTAAATCATTAACTCTAGCTCTGTATAAATGAGCATCTTGTGTAGTTGGAGAAACTTCAATAACTTTTGCAAATGCCTGATCTGCTAACGCTAATTGTTCTTTTGGTGATGTTTTAGAATTGTAATCTAAGTATAATGCATAACCTAAATAAAAGTTATCCAACGTATAATTTTTAGATTTCGGATTTTTTACCGCTACTTCAAAAAGTTTAGTTGCATTTTTATACAATTTGTCATTGAACATCTTTTTACCTAATGGATTCAATTCGCTTGCAATAACCGGATCTTTTTCTACCGCTTTGTTCAATTCTACAACGCCTTCATTGAAAATTATATCGTCATAGGTTCCGTCGGCTTTTTTAGCTTCGGCCATTTTTGTAAGCCCTAAGTATAAGTAATCTCTTGCGATAATACGCTTTGGTTCTACTTTAGCAAAAAATTCAGTCAATGCTTTTGAGCTTTCGGCAAAATTGCCATTCTCATAAGATGCATAACCTAAATAACGTAATATTCTTGGATTAATGTTATCCAATTTTTTCATTTCTCTAGCTTCTATTTCAAGCGCTTTATAATCTTTAGCTAAGATTAAGAAATCGGCATGACGCATTCTAGAATCTAACGAATAATCGGTTAAGCTCATGTATTTTTCATAAAACCCTAAGGCTTTCGAAATGTATTCTTGGTATTTGTTTTGTTCAGAATTTGCCCAGAAATAATAGGTTTCTGCTAATTCTCTATAAACAGGTCCAAAGTTTGGATTTATTTTTAAGATTTCGTCAAATGATTTTACTGCTTCATTAAATGCTTTGGCGTTTTTGGTTATTTTAGCCAAGTTCATTTTTGCTAATATTACAGAATTATCGTAATCGTATGCATTTCTGTAAGAAGCATATGCTTCATTTGAGTTTCCGTTTGCAAATTGCGCATCACCTAACAATAAGTGAGCCGAAGCGTTACTCATATTTGTCGTCAAAACTTTATTGATCAAGTCAATAGCCGCTTTATAATTTGGATTTTCAGATTTTAAATATGCCTTAGCAATCAATAAAGTTTCATCCACATCTTTTTTCTTGATTTCTTTTGAAGCTTTATCAAATTTAGCAACTGCATCAGCATTCTTTTTTGCGTCTAAATCTAATTGAGCTAAACCGATGTTGCTTAAAAACCCTTTATCTTTAGCTAAAAGTCCTTTATTAAAAACCGCTAAAGCAGAATCAGACTCTTTTTGAGCTAAATACACATCTCCTAAATAGAAAAAAAGTTTTCCATTATCTGGATTAGATTTAATTAATGTTTTTAATGTTTTTTTAGCGGTATCAAAACGCTCTGCATCGATATCATTTTTAACTTGCCCTAAATCTTGTGCAAATCCAAAAGCAGATAACATTACAAATAAAATAGGCAAACCTACTGTCTTCTTCATCTTATTTTTTTTTTACTTAATTTATTTATTCTATACTTTTTTTAACATTAATTTCTCTTGAAGGAAACTTAATTGGAGAAAGTCCCGATTTTAAAATGATACGTTGACCATTTTCTCCTGCAATGTATGATGCAAACCCCATGCCTAAACCTTTTCCACCTTGAAAATTTAACAAATATAATTTTCTAGTCCATGGATACGAATGATCAGCAATATTAGATTGATTAGGCTTTATGAATGATTTTCCATCTTTAATTGCTGGTATTGATACACCTAAAATTTTAATATTTTGAACAGATGCTTCTAAATCAACTGGTGGTTGCAACAACCAATTTACACCTACAACGCCAACAGCATCTTTATTTTCAGCAATAAACTGAATTAATTCTTGTGAGTCTTTCATTGAAAAGACTTGTTTTGTGTCTATTTGTCCAACTTCCAAAGTAGCTTTTAAAAATGAAATGGTACTTGATTGTGGGTTTTCGAAAACAACTTTTTGTTTCCATTTTGCATCAACTCCGGTTAACTTTTTAGAAAATGCATCGATTGATACCGTTTCCATTGCATTATCCTTATGTGCTATAAAAACAACTGCATCTTCTGCAAATTCAGTTATTCTAGGAATAATTTTTTTATTGGAAAAATACTGTAACTCATCACTATTTAAATTTCTTGCTAGAATAGCTATTTTAGAATGATCTTCTTTTACTAATTGCAGTATTTCGCCTTCAGATTTACTGATTAAATTGATTTTAGCATTTTTATACTCATTTTCAAAAACAGCAACCACATCTTCAATTATTGGAAAAATTGTTTCATCAACCAATATTGAAGTTGTTCCGGTAACAACTGTTTCTTTAGAATCTTTAGTAAGTTTAGCTCCTTTTTCGCAAGAAATAAAAGCTATGACTACTAATAGAACACCAAAAAATTTAATTTTCATAGGTCTTATTTTTATTCTGATGCATTATTATTCATTCGATAAAAACGAATAAGAGCATAAACAATTAGAATGACTCCTAAAATTACTCTTCTCGAATAAGGAATTTCTACAGGCATTGTTTTCCAAATAAATAATGTAATGGCTAAAAAGACATACAACAAAAGAAAAACTAGTCCTAAAACAAACAGAAATCTCTGAGACAGGGATTTCTGTTTATAATTTTTAAATATGTTCATGTTAAAATTACTGAACTTTAACAACAATAGGTAATGCAAATTGAGAACGAACTGAACGTCCATTATGAATTGCTGGTTTCCAGTTTGGCATTTTTTTCAATACACGAATAGCTTCTTTTCCGGCTTCTGGATATCCACCATCACGAATTACTCTAATATCTGTAAAACTACCATCTTTTTCTACCACAAAACCTACTAATACTCTAAGTTGAGAAACACCTTCATCTACTTCTGGTGGGGTAAATGAACTAGCAAACTTTTTGTAGAATGCTTCCATTCCTCCAGGAGGTGCTGCTTGAACTTCTACGGCAACATAAACTTTGTTAGGATCTTCGGTTACTTGATTACCTTTATCTCCATCTCCAGAAGGAACATCGATATTGATATCTCCAGCATCCTTATCTCCTTTTACATCTTTTTGTCCAGGATCTGCGGTTTCAAGCTCTTCCACTGTTGGTGGATCTTCATCTTTTACCTTTTCCTTTTCAACCACAACTGGTGGTGGAAACTTCACCTGATCATTTACCGATTTTGGCGGCTCTGGTGGCGGAGGTGGTGGTAAATCTTCTTTTGGAGGTGGTGGCAGTAAAGCAGCTTCAATTACTTTATCTTTACTCTCCTTTTCTGCTAAAGCTAATTGCTGACTGATGATATTTTTAATTACCGGTGCCGCAATAACACTTGCAAAAAAAACAGCTCCAACTAATAACGCTCTTGTGGTTGTTTTTGGATCATGCGCACGCAATTCATAAGCTCCATAAGCCTTATTGCGTCCTTCAAAAACCATATCAATCCACTCTTGCTGAAATATGTTTAATTTTGACATAATTATAATTTTATTAAAGTAGAAAAAGAATTTATTTAGTTAATAATTCTTCTTTTTCTAACATTGCTTTTTCCTCTGGAGTAATATCTACAATTGCATAAGTAGGTACATTTGTAATTGCAATTTCATCTAATATATCCACTAAGTTTCTATACGTAGATTTTTTACTTGCTTTTACTAAAACGATTAATCCTTTCTTAGGATCACCATACTTTGCTACTACAGATTTAATCTTAGATAATAGTTCTTTACGAATACCATTTTTACCATACCCAACAACCGTTGGCCCTTCGATTGGCTCTTTTGCTAAACCATAATACCAAACCATTTTATTTTTTTCCCCCAAAAGAATAGTTAATGTTCTATCTTCTGAAATAGTTAGCTCAACTGGAGGTTGATCTTCAGGAGTTTTATCCGGCATCGCCAAGTTCATTGACTGTGGCTTTGACAACGAAGTGGTAAGCATGAAGAAGGTAATCAAAAGGAATGCCAAATCTACCATTGCGGTTAAATCTACACCTGCATCTTGTTTCTTACTTCTTACTTTTTTGCCTTTACTATCGCCTCCGCCAGTATTTAATTCTGCCATTATATAGTATTTTTAAATTAAAAATCTTCGGTTCTAAGACCTGTGACTAAGAAAAACTTGTTAATTTTTTGATCCTGCAGAATATCAATAACTTTTTTAATTGTAGGATATTCTTCTTTAGCATCACCTTTGATAGCAACTTTCAACTCTTTTTGGTGTAAGTCTTTAGTAGCATAACGTGCCGCTAAAATCCATTCACGTAGTTGATTATCAATTGAATCGTAAGGAACTCCTGATTGAACGCCTTCTTTATTTCGTTCATCACTTTTAAGAGCAATCAATCCTTTCAAACTTCCTGCAGGTACTCCAAAGCCATCAATCAAAGAAAAACGTTTAGTTTCATCCTCAGTGAAAGTCAACTTGTATTTTTCTGCGATTCTACCTAAAGCATCTGCGCGTACATCTTGTCCTACCATTCCAAAAAACACTTTTCCATCACCTACTGTAATTGTTACCAAATCAGTATCTGGTAATTTTGTTTCACGTGTAGAGGCCGGTGTATCAACCGGAAGTGGTTCTGGCACTTTGGCAGTAGACGTCATTACAAAGAAAGAAAGCAACAAAAAGGCAACATCACACATTGCGGTCATGTCTATTTTTGTACTCTTTTTTGACATTTTTACTTTTGCCATCTTTTTTAAAATTTTAACTCCAATATTCTAAATTGAATTATTGAAATTTATTAATAATTAACGCTAAAAATTGCTGAATTATGCAGCTTTTCCTTTCATTCTTCTATACGCTTGAGTGATTGCAAAACCAGCCTCATCAATAGAATACGTTAATTTATCAATTTTAGATGTGAATAAGTTATAAGAGATAATAGCTAAAGTAGACGTTCCAATACCTGTTGCAGTATTAATTAACGCTTCAGAAATACCTGTTGCTAATGCCGCTTGGTCTGGTGCTCCAGCTGCTGCTAATCCAGAGAATGCTTTAATCATACCAGATACAGTTCCTAATAATCCCATCAAAGTACCAATAGATACTAAAGTTGCGATAATTGTCATGTTTTTCTCTAGCATTGGCATTTCTAATGAAGTAGCTTCTTCTATTTCTTTTTGAATAGTTTCTGTAGCTTTTTCGCTATCAAAACCTTCTTTTTTAACTTCTTGATATTTAGTTAAACCTGCTCTTACTACATTTGCAACTGATCCTTCTTGAGCATCACATTCAGCAATAGCTTCATCAACTTTACCTTGAGCAACTAAAGTTTGTACATTTTTAACGAATTTTTCAACATTTGCTTTTCCTGCTGCTTTTCCAATTACTAAGAATCTTTCAATTGAGAAAACTAAAGCCATTAAAAGTAACCCCATTAATACTGGTACAATGAATCCTCCTTTGTAAACCATTCCTAAATAGTTTCCAGGTAGTGGATGACCTTCTGGATCGTTGTTTTCAAAATTTGATGGGTGACCCATTACAAATTTCCAAATTAAAATTCCAATTATAATACAAATTACAATTGTTAAAGCTGCAAATACATTTGAACCTTTAGAGCTTGCTCCGTTTTCAACAGATTCGTTAGATACGTTTGTCATTTTTTTTAAATTTTATTAGTTTTAAAATGTCGATAATATTGTTAAAGCCCTCTTCTATGACTTAACTGGGGTCAAATTTAATTTTTTACTTTGAAAAAAAAAACTTTTTTTCAGTTTTTACACCCAATGTTAAGAAATAATAACAATATGTTTACCATGAGGTAAAGTTATTGTTAACTAACGCATTTTTTAAATCGCAAAACTTTAACATATTATGTATAAAAACGAAACAATTTTACTTTTATTGCACTTAAATTATCAAGTAAAAAGAATTTGATTGTTAATTATAACCGTTTCTAATTATTTTGTTATTTTCAATGAAACTAATTTTACATTATATTTGAATTCAAAATAAACTTCACGAATCAATGAAAAAATATTTTGTGCAAAAAAGTCCCTTTATAGTTCCAACAACCGATGGAAAACTAATTGAAGAACATCATGGATTGGTTACAACCAATAATTCAGCTATTTCAATTGCCCATATGATTGCGCCTCCAGGTTGGAGCGAACCATTTCAAACGCCAGAGTTTGATGAATATACCTATATTGTAAAAGGAAAAAAACAATTCATCATAGAAGATGAAGTAATTATTTTAGAAACTGGGCAATCGATTAAAATAGAAAAAAATACACGCGTTCAATATTCAAATCCATTTGATGAACCTTGCGAATATATAGCAATTTGCACACCAGCTTTTAGTATGGATTTGGTAAATAGAGAAGATTAAGGCTATTTCAATAATTCAAGAATTCTATTTTCAACTTGTTCTGAATTCCAAATTTCCTCAATATGATCCATTTTCAAAATTTCTTGCATAATGCCATTTTGAAAATCTCCAACAGCTAAGGCTTCTGCATAGGGTTGTAAACTAAAGGTAACGCGACTATATAAAGGTGTCCATTTTTCGGGATGCTTATCGGAAAACCATTTTTCAATTTTCTTTTGCAGCAGAAATTTTTCATCGGCTGTTTTTGCGCACATTTCAACAAAATTTCTTCTGGAAAGCTCTGCAATAGCATCGGCGTTTGGTTTTCTAGAAGTTTCATAAGCTTTGAAAATTTTATTCCAATCGTCACCAGATTCTTGCATCAATTCATTTAGAATCGTAATGTCTTCAAAACCAGCATTCATGCCGTGACCGTAAAAAGGAACTATCGCATGTGCTGAATCGCCAATTAACGCCACCTTATCTTCAAATGTCCACGGAAAACACTTCATAATAGCTAAATAGCTGTTTGGATTTGTGAAAAAATCGCTTACCAAATCTGGAATAACCGCTTTTGTATCTGGAAAATATTCCGCAAAAAAAGAAACTAACTTTTCTTCATTTGTTAATGATTCGAATGAGTTTTCGCCTTCAATAGGCATAAACAATGTACAAGTAAATGAATTATCCAAATTTGCCAATCCCATCAACATGAAATTTCCTCTAGGCCAAATGTGTAATGAATGAATATCAATTTTTGGAGTACCATCTGTATTAGCCGGAATATGTAGCTCCTTGTAACCTATTTTCATAAACTCTTGCGAATAATCAAACATTGATTGGCGTTGCATTCTATGTCTAATTCTAGAAAAAGCACCATCGGCACCAAAAACTTTATCATATTTTAACTCTGTCCATTTACCTTGTTCCGATTCGCCTTCCCATAGACTTGCATTGGCTAAAGTGACATCCCAAATTTTACGTTCAAAGAAAAATTCTACGCCTTCTGCTTCGGCTAAATCAACCATTTTTCTATTTAAAATTCCTCGAGATAATGAAAAAATTGCTTCGCCTTCTTTTCCGTAAGATTGATAATTTAACTTGCCATCTTGAAGATGAATGGCTCTTTTATCAACCGGAATTCCTATTGATCTTATTGCTTCATCTAAACCTACATCTTCCAATGCTTTCCAGCCACGATTTGACATCACCAAATTAATGGAGCGACCCGAAAACTCAACCGTTCTAATATCAGGACTTCTGTCGAAAACATGAACTGTATGTCCGGCTCTTTTTAAATAGATTGCTAATAAAGTTCCTACTAATCCAGAACCTACAACAGCAATTTTTTGTGGCGTTTGCATGAAGTTATTGTAAAATAGATTGCAAAAGTAAACAATAATGCCATTTTGACGCTATTTAGTAAAGTGATTTTATCTTTAAATTTAATTTTGTTTAATTATTTTTATTTTTCGTTAAACAAGCGTACTTTTGAAAAAAATATCACATGAAAAAAATATCGCTTTCAGAAATTATTAAAATGGACAAAGTGCCTCGTTTGAATTTAATTAATAGTGCCACAGGTTACAAATCGGCAAATTTAATTGGTACGCGCTCCATTGACGGCAAAGAAAATGTGGCTATTTTTAGTAGTGTAACTCATTTAGGAAGTGAACCACCATTGGTTGGATTCATTTTACGCCCAACAACCGTTCCACGCGATACCTATAAAAATATAAAGGAAACCGATTTTTTCACCATAAATCACATTACTGAAGAAATGATAGCCGACGCGCATCATACTTCGGCAAATTATGAACAAGGCGTTTCAGAATTTGAAGAAACAAATTTAACTTCTGAATATTTGGATGATTATAAATGTCCTTTTGTGAAAGGAAGTCCGGTGCGTTTACTTTGTAAATATGTCAACGAATACTATTTAAAAGAAAACGATTGTATACACGTTATTGCCTCAATTGAAGTAATTTATGCTGAAGAAGAATTGATCCAAAAAGATAATTGGTTACAATTAGACAAGGGAAATATTGTGGCCATAAACGGTTTAGATGGTTATGCGTTACCTAAATTAATTGACCGATTTGAATATGCCCGCCCAAAACAAAAAAGTAAATCAATGCTTAGAAATGGCGCATAAAAAAATAAATCTTCCCGAAAAAATTTGCAAAACCTGCCAACTTCCTTTTACATGGCGCAAAAAATGGGAGAAAAACTGGGAAGAAGTATTGTATTGTAGTGACAAATGTAGGAAAAAGAAGAATTGATTTAAAGATATTCGGATGTTCTGATATTCGGATGTTCGGATGTTCGGAAAATTGATTCGAATAAAAATTAAACCTTCGCGACTTTGCGTCTTTGCGAGCAAAAATCAAAAAAAAATGAACGGATTAGTATGGTTTAGAAATGATTTGCGCACGATTGATAATCATTCGTTATACAATGCCTGTAGAGAAAATGAAAAAGTCATTGGTATTTATTGTTTAGACCCGAGACATTTCGAAACAACACAATATGGTTTCAAAAAAACAGAAAAATTTAGAACCCAATTTCTATTAGAAACGGTAACCGAATTACAACAAAATTTAGCCGAGAAGAACATCTCATTATTAGTTTATTACGGTTATCCCGAACAATTAATTCCGGAAGTAGCCGCTAAATATCAAATTGATACGATTTACATCCAAAACGAATGGACACAAGAAGAAATAGAAGTAGCAACTGAAGTTCAAAGTTTAATTCCAGCGGTGAAATGGAAAACCTGTTACGACCAATTCTTGTTTCATCCTGATGATGTTCCATATGACGATTGGGAGAAAATTCCTGAAGTTTTTACCGAATTCAGAAAGCAATTGGAAAAGAAAATTCGAGTGCGACCAACAGTTGCAATTACAGCCAAACCAATTTCAAATTTAATTGAAGAAAAAACTACTATTCCATCGTTAGAAGATTTAGGATTTGATGAATTCAAACAACCCAATAAAACCGCTTTTCCTTTCAAAGGTGGCGAAAATCAAGTCAAAAAACGTATCAAAGACTACTTTTGGGACACCAAAAAACTAGCAGTTTATAAGAAAACCCGCAATGGTTTAGTAGGTAAAGATTATAGTTCAAAACTTTCGGCTTGGTTGGCTAATGGAAGTATTTCGGCACGAACAATTTATTGGGAAGTGCAACAATTTGAGAAAAAAGTAGTCAAAAATGAAGATACGTATTGGTTGATTTTTGAATTGATTTGGCGCGATTATTTCAAATACATTTCGCTAAAACACGGCAACAAAATTTTTCAATTGAATGGTATTTTGCAAAAAGAATATCATTGGAACCAAAATACAAAAGCCTTCTATCAATGGACAAACGGCAACACGCCAGAACATTTTGTGAATGCCAACATGATTGAACTACAAAAAACGGGTTGGATGAGCAATCGCGGCCGTCAAAATGTAGCGAGTTATTGGGCAAAAGAATGGGAACAAGATTGGCGCATTGGCGCAGCGTATTTTGAAAGTATGTTGATTGATTATGACGTGCACAGTAATTATGGTAATTGGATGTACAATGCGGGTGTTGGCAACGATCCACGCGATAGAAAATTCAATATCAAACGCCAAGCGGAACTATACGATGCCAATGGAAAATTTCAGAAAATATGGTTAACTCCTGAATTATTTTAGATGAAAATACTTCGATTACTTTTGGGCGACCAGCTCAATTCTCAACATTCTTGGTTTGAAGAAGTCAATTCGGATGTGGTGTATGTAATGGCCGAAATGCGTCAGGAGACCGATTATGTGAAACATCACATTCAAAAAGTGGTGGCGTTTTTTATTTCGATGCGCAATTTTTCTGAGGATTTGATAAAACAAGGGCATCAAGTGGTTTATTATACAATTTCGGATGTAAATAATCCACATAATTTGGAACAACTGATTTTGGATTTGGTTGCTGAAAATAAATTTGAATGTTTTGAATACCAACTTCCCGATGAATATCGCTTGGATGAACAACTGAAATCCATCTGCGAAAAAATTTCAATTCCAACAAAAGCAGTCGATTCCGAACATTTTTACACGTCCAGAGATGAATTAGCCGATTTTTTCAAAGGGAAAAAGCAGCTGTTGATGGAAAGTTTCTATAGGATGATGCGAAAAAAACATGATGTTTTAATGGTCGGTGAACAACCGCTAGACGGAAAATGGAATTTTGATCACAACAACCGCAATCAATATAAAAACGAAGTTCCGATTCCGTTTCCATTGGAATTTCATAAAAATGTATCTGAAATTGTTGCTGAAATTACCACTCAAAACATTACCACAATTGGAACTATTGATGCTGAACATTTCAATTGGCCTACTTCAAGAAACGAAAGTTTGCAATTAATTGATTATTTCTGTGCGCATTTTTTGGCACACTTTGGCACATATCAAGATGCGTTGTTTAGCGGACACAAATTTCTATTTCATTCGCGTTTATCGTTTGCGATGAATTCCAAAATGATCAGTCCGAAAGAAGTAGTTGAAAGTGTGATTTCGTATTATTTTCAACATCAAGAAAATATTGAATTGGCGCAGGTAGAAGGTTTTGTCAGACAAATTATTGGTTGGCGCGAATATGTAAGAGGAATTTATTGGAAAGAAATGCCCAATTATGCCCAAATGAACGTTTTAGAAAACTACAATCCACTACCCGATTTCTTTTGGACCGGAAAAACCAAGATGAAATGCATGCAACATTCGATTTCCCAAAGTTTATCGGAAGCTTATGCGCATCATATTCAGCGGTTAATGGTGATTGGTAATTTTTCTTTGTTGGCACAATTACATCCTGACGCAGTGGATTCTTGGTATTTAGGCGTTTACATCGATGCAATTGAATGGGTTGAAATGCCCAACACAAGAGGCATGAGTCAGTATGCAGATGGTGGAATTTTAGCTACTAAACCGTATGTTTCTTCTGGAAGTTACATTAATAAAATGAGTAACTATTGTAGCAGTTGTCATTATAATGTGAAAGATAAATTAGGCGAAAATGCGTGCCCGTTTAACAGCTTGTATTGGCATTTTTTAGATGAGAAAAAGCAACATTTTGCCAACAATCAAAGAATGAGCATGATGTTAGCCTTACTAAGAAAATGAAACCCGAAGAATTAGCTGCTACGAAAGAGAAAGCAATTTCGATTTTGGAAAATGTAGATAACTTATAAAAAAACCGAAGCTTTAAAAACTTCGGCTCGTAAACTTATTTATTAAATTGAATCTTATTACCCACATTCAATTTTTGTGATTTTGCAAAAGCGCCACACATGTGAAATAGCATTCTTGCTCCTACATTTCCATCCCAATCGTCATCGCCAGGAGCTACTTCTACTAAATCAAATCCGATGATTTCTTTATTAGTTGCTGCTAAGCGACTGAACAAATAAGCGGCTTGCTCAAATGAAAATCCACCCGGAACTGGAGTACCAGTATTGGGGCAATACCAAGGATACATGCCGTCAATATCAAATGAAATACACACTTTTTCTGGTAACGAAGCGATAATTTGGTCGCATTGTTGTTGCCACGTTTTGCCTTCAAAAGCTTCCTGTTTTAAATCCATATCCGTATGCACTAAAACTCTATCTTTTAAAGCTACTTCGACTTCTTGTTCACAAAAATCGCGAATTCCTACTTGTACAATTTTAGAAATTTGCGGAATTTGTAACGCATTATACATGATAGAAGCGTGCGAATAGGTGAATCCTTCATAAGCAATTCGTAAATCCATGTGCGCATCTAAATGCAAGATTCCGAAGTTATCATATTTGGTAGCCAGTGCTTGATAATAACCTAACGGCGTAGAGTGATCACCTCCTAAAAGTACTACTTTTTTTCCTTGGTTCATCCAATGCAAAACGCGCTCTTTTACTTCCTGATGCAATTCTTTACAAACTTTATTGATGGTATCTAAGTCAGATTGTAAGGCTGGAAAAGTTGACACATCTTCTCCACTCTCTAAAGCTTCGATAATCGGTTGCGCTAAACTTTTATATTTTTCAGAATTTTTTGCCCAATGTGCTGGCGATTCATCCATATAAATGCCTAATTTCCATAATTCTGGAAACTCTTGATGATTTAAATCGACTTGAAAAGAAGCCTCCATAATGGCATCTGGTCCTTCTGAAGCGCCTGCTCCATAACTCACCGTTACCTCCCAAGGCACAGGAATTACAATTATTTCACTTTGTTCGGCTGAAAAAGGCAATCCAAAAACGGTTGCATCAGCTAAACCTGGTTGTGAAGGATCAAAATTATTTATGATTTGTTGTTTAGTCATTTTCTTGATATTGGATTTTCTGATATTCTGATGTTCGGACAGTCTGAAAATTTGAACATCCGATTATCTGAAAATCATTACTACTTATTTTTATCGTTTAAATACTTTATAAATTTAATCAACTTTTTGATGATAGAAAATAGTTTTTCCATAATTTGATTGTATTCAACCTCAGTTATGAAACTTAATTCTACACATACTAGTAATTGTGTTTCTATTTCATAGCACGAACCTAAAGAATTTTCCAAGAAAATAACGAAATGCTTATCAGATGATTTTGCCGAACCTTCTGCAATATTTGATGGAATAGAAATAACAGCCCTTTTCAGTTGACTTATCAATCCAAATTTTTCGTCTTCTGGTAATTTTCGGACTAGTTTATAAATTTCTGGACAAAATTTAATACTTTCTTTCCAAACTTCTAATTCTTTATAATTGTGCATGGCTTTTATTTTTGATGTTCAGATTTTCTGATTTTCCGAAAATCTATTGTCCGAAAATCCATTGTCTGAAAATCTATTTCTCCAATATCAATTTTTTCAATATTTGTCCGAACTCATACATATCTTCAAAAGAACAATAAAAAGGTGCTGGCGCTAATCGAATTACATTTGGTTCTCTCCAATCGGTGATAACGCCATTTTTCATTAATCGTTCGAATAATTCTCTTCCTTGTCCGTGCAAATAAACCGATAATTGACAACCGCGTTCCTCTTGATTTGAAGGTGTAATTATTTCGAAATCGGCTCCTTCTAATTCATTGTCAATCTCTTTAAGAATGAATTCCAAATAAGCAGTGATTAGATTACGCTTGGTAATTAATTTAGACATTCCAACCTCAGCAAACATATCAACAGATGCTAAATAAGGCGCTAATGATAAAATAGGAAGATTACTTATTTGCCAACCTTCGGCACCGCGAACGGGATCAAATTTTGGTTCCATTTTAAATCGGCGTTCTTTGTTGTGTCCCCACCATCCGGCGAATCTTGGCAAATCAGCATCATTATGATGCATTTCATGTACAAAACAACCCGATGCATTGCCTGGCCCAGAATTCATATATTTATAACTGCACCAAGCCGCAAAATCTACCTTCCATTCGTTCAAATGTAATTCAATATTTCCGGCAGCATGCGCTAAATCCCAACCTACGTAGGCACCTTGTTTATGGCCTGCTTCGGTGATGGTTTTCATGTCGAAAACTTGCCCAGTGTAATAATTTACACCGCCAATTAAAACTAAAGCCAACTCCTCACCTACTTCTTCAATTTTAGCTAAAATATCTTCAATTCTAATATTGTGTTCTCCTTCTCTTCTTTTAATTTCAACCAATGCTTCGCTAGGATTAAATCCCACCGATTTAGAATGAAAATCGATTTGACTTTGGAACATATATTGATCGCTTGGAAAGGCTTTTTCTTCGCAAATAATTTTGAACTTTTTTTGTGTTGGGCGATAAAATGAAACCATTAATAAGTGAAGATTCACTGTTAATGTATTCATAACAGTAACTTCTGTAGGTTTTGCTCCTACAATTTCGCTTAATGGCGCCGCAAATCGTTCGTGATAATCCCACCAAGGTTTGTCTGAATAAAAATGACCTTCCACGGCTAAATTTGCCCAATCGGTCATTACTTCGTCTACATATTGCTTGGTTCTTTTGGGTTGCAACCCAAGTGAATTTCCTGTAAAATAGATTACTTGTTTTCCGTTTACTTTTGGAAAAATAAATTCATTTCTATAATTTTTCAACTCATCTTGAGCATCTAAACTTTGTGCAAATTCACGTGTATTTTGAAAATTCATTGGTCTTAGGTTGTTAAAAAGGTAAAAGTAGGCAAAAGTTAGAAAGTAGCAAAACCATAAAAACTGATTTTTTTAGAAATCAGAAATAAAAAAATCCCAGTTATTTGCTGGGATTTTATACTATTTTGATTTTAACTTTAGATAATCAACATGGCATCACCATACGAGTAAAATCGATATTTTTCTTGAATGGCTTCTTTGTAGGCTTTCATCATTAAATCGTGTCCACAAAATGCTGAAATCATCATTAATAATGTTGATTTTGGTGTATGAAAATTAGTTACCATAGCGTTTGCCAAACTAAAATCATACGGCGGATAAATAAATTTATTGGTCCAACCTGTAAATGGATTTAACGTTCTTTGTGAAGAAACAGAACTTTCCATAGCTCTCATTGCAGTAGTTCCTACACAACAAATTCGTCTCTTATTTGCTTTAGCATTATTTATGATATCACAAGCTTCTTGCGAAATTTTCATTTCTTCAGAATCCATTTTATGTTTTGATAAATCTTCAACTTCCACTGGATTAAAAGTTCCTAAACCTACATGAAGAGTTACTTCTGCAAAATCAATTCCTTTAATTTCAAGGCGTTTCAATAAATGTTTAGAAAAATGCAAACCTGCAGTTGGAGCCGCAACAGCGCCCTCTTCTTTGGCATAGATTGTTTGATAACGTTCTGCATCTTCTGGAGTTACCTCGCGGTTGATGTATTTTGGAATAGGTGTTTCACCTAATTCAACTAATTTTTCTCTAAATTCTTCATACGAACCATCATATAAAAAACGTAATGTTCTTCCACGAGAAGTTGTATTGTCAATAACTTCAGCAACTAATGAATCATCATCGCCAAAATATAATTTATTTCCAATACGAATTTTACGTGCAGGATCTACTAAAACATCCCATAAACGTTGTTCTGCATTTAATTCTCTTAATAAGAAAACTTCGATACGAGCTCCTGTTTTTTCTTTGTTTCCATATAAACGTGCTGGAAATACTTTTGTATTATTTAATACCATTACGTCGCCATCATCAAAATAGTCAATAATATCTTTAAATAATTTGTGCTCGATTGTTCCTGTTTTTCTGTTTACAACCATTAAACGTGATTCATCACGGTTTTCAGTAGGGAATTCGGCTAATAATTCTTCTGGAAGATTGAATTGAAAATGAGATAATTTCATTTAAAAATGTTTAAGTGTTTAAAAGATTAAGCGTTTACTTTTGTAATACCCTTAAATTCAGTTTGCAAATATACGATTATGAAATAGGCGTTGTCAAGTAAATTGATGTTTATTTTTTTTATTATATAATTGAAATGTTTAATTTTGCAACCTTCGGGATGTAGCGCAGCCTGGTAGCGTACTAGCATGGGGTGCTAGGGGTCGCTGGTTCGAATCCAGTCATCCCGACTTTTTATATTTTTTCGATTGTAAATCCGATTTGCTTTACATCTTCCCAAAAAGCAGGATACGATTTTGAAACCACCTCAGTTTCTTCAATGATAATTGGTACTTTTACTGCTAAAGGTGCAAACGCCATAGCCATTCTATGGTCTTGGTAAGTAGCGATTCTAATATTTTTGTTTATAGTCGTTGAAGGTTTTAAATACAAAGAATCATTAGACACTTTAATTTCTGCTCCTAACTTATTCAATTCCTTTTTTATAGCTTCAAGTCTATCTGTTTCTTTGATCTTTAACGTTTGTAATCCTGTTAATTGACAACTTATTCCAAGTCCGAAACAGGTAACTGCAATGGTTTGTGCAATATCGGGACACGTATTTAGTTCCAAGTTTAAAGTTGCAGGTTTTAAGTTCTCAACTTTATATAAAATTATATTTTTATCATTGAAAATAGTTTCAACTCCAAAGTTTTTATAAATTTCGACCAAAGCACTATCGCCTTGCAAACTATTTTCTTTATAACTGGAAAGTGTAACTTGAAAACCAACATCTGACAAAGCAACTATTGAATACCAATAGGATGCTGATGACCAATCTGACTCGACTGTTATTGGGTGTTGGGTAATTGGTAATTGGTGATGTTTGACTTTGATTATATTGTTTTCGAATAAAGCCTTCACTCCTATTTCATTCAATAAAGCCAAAGTCATTTTGATATAAGAAATAGATGTAATTTCTCCTTCTAAAGTTAATTCTAAACCATTTTCTAGTTGTGGTGCAATTAACAACAATGCCGAAATATATTGACTACTCACATTTGCTTGTAGCGTAACTTTACTTTTTGATAACTTTTTACCCTTGATTCTAAGCGGTGGAAATCCTTCTTGCTCTTCATATGTAATTTCGGCTCCCATTTGATTTAGTGCGTCAACCAAAATTTTAATTGGACGTTCTTTCATTCGAGCTGAACCTGTTAAAACCATTTCTTTTCCTTCTTGAATTGCAAAAAAGGCAGTAAGAAAACGCATTGCTGTTCCGGCGTGGTGCACGTCAATTATTTGGGTGGTGGGTGATGGATGATTGGTGATGGATAACGCATTCAACGTCACTTCAGAATCATCGGAATTAGATGTGTTTTCTAAAACTAAATTTGGATATAAAGCTTGCAAAACTAACAATCTATTAGTTTCTGATTTGGAGCCAGAAATTTTGAGTTTCGAGTTTTGAGTTTCGAGTTTTGAGTTTTTTAAAAGTAAATTCACGTTTTTAATTATTATTGAATACTGTGACTTAAAACTACGAATTACTTAAGTTTTTCATTATTTTGATGGCGGTCGTGATCGCGATTGGTTTTCAAGTCGAGTTTTTTATCAAAAGCTTCTTGTAAATTAATTCCTGTTTGATTTGCCAAACACAACACTACAAAAACCACATCGGCTAATTCTTCTCCTAAGTCTTTGCTTTTATCACTTTCTTTCTCCGATTGTTCACCATATCTTCTAGCTATGATTCGGGCTACTTCGCCAACTTCTTCGGTAAGTTGGGCCATATTTGTTAATTCATTGAAATAACGAACTCCGTGTTTTTTAATCCAATGATCAACTTCTTGTTGGGCGTTTTTTATATCCATGATTATTGTTTGTTTTTATTATTTCTATTTAAAAAAGAAATTCCGAATACTTGAAGAAAACCCATAAAAAATCCAAAAAATAGCGCTTGAAAAACAAATCTAAGTGGTTCTAATTTAACTTCCATAAAATAAATAATAACACTATAAAGCAGGGTGTTTATAATTGAATTTAGTAAAAATTTAATCCATTTTTGTTTCATTATTCTTTATTTTTAGTGTCCATAATTATTGTTACTGGACCGTCATTAACTAAACTCACTTTCATATCGGCTCCAAATCGACCGGTTTGTACTCTTTTACCCAATTCTAATTCCATTTGTTGTACAAAAGATTCATAGAGTGGAACAGCAATATCTGGTTTAGAGGCTTTGATATAACTTGGACGATTTCCTTTTTTTGTTGAAGCATGAAGCGTGAATTGACTAACTACAATAACATCTCCATTTATTTCTTTCACCGATAAATTCATAATATCGTTTTCATCGGCAAAAATTCGAAGGTTTGCAATTTTTGAAGCCAACCATACAATATCTTCTTGTTGATCTGCATCTTCTATTCCAACTAACACCAAAAGTCCTTTTTGAATTTGGGCTACAATTTCGTTATTTATTGTAACTGATGATTGAGAAACGCGTTGAATTACAGTTTTCATAGTATTTGAATAGTAAACTAAATTTTAACTTTTTCTGATTTCATCGCTGGCTCTTCGCTCGGCATCGTAAATATCGGCACGATACTGCTCTTCATCTCCTTCTAAAATTTGGGTATAACTTTTATAGCGCGACCAAGCTATTTCATCATTTTCCAAAGCATTTTTAATAGCGCAATGTGGTTCGTCTTTATGCAAACAATTATTAAATTTACATTGGTCTTTCAAAGCAAAAAATTCAGGAAAATAATCGCCAATTTCTTGTTTCTCCATATCCACAATTCCAAAACCTCGAATTCCGGGAGTATCAATAATTTGAGCACCAAAAGCTAAATCAAACATTTCGGCAAACGTTGTGGTGTGTTTCCCTTGAGCATGCGATTCTGAAATTTGCTTGGTTTTCAAATTCAATCCAGGTTCTAATGTATTTACTAAAGTAGATTTACCAACACCTGAATGTCCTGAAAACATCGAAACTTTATCCTTCATTAAGGCTTTCAATTCTTCAATTCCTTTAACATCCTTAGTAGAAACCCGTAAACATTTGTAACCAATTGAAGTGTAAATATGCTGTAAATACAATTGTTCATCTAGAGTTGCATCATCAAACGTATCAATTTTATTGAAGACAATAACAGCTTCAATTCCATAGGCTTCGGCAGTAACTAAAAAACGATCAATAAAACTGGTTGTTGTTGGAGGATTATTTATTGTTACTAATAAAAATACGACATCAATATTTGATGCAATAATGTGCATTTGATGCGATAAATTAACAGATTTTCTAACAATGTAATTTTTACGATCCTGAATATTTATTATGACTCCTGTAGTTTCATCGGTTGTATTTTCAAGATCATAATCAACAATATCTCCTACCGCAATAGGGTTTGTACTTTTTATGCCTTGCATTCTAAATTTACCTTTTATGCGGCACTCTAAAAAATCACCATTAGCTGTTTTAATGGTGTACCAACTCCCGGTAGATTTATATACAATTCCTGTCATGCAAATTGAAAAATTAGTAGTTTGAATTAGAAATTATCTCCTAATTTATCATAACTACAAAATTAATTTAAGCAAATATACTATTTATTGATAAAATGTAAGGCCAATAAAACATATAAAGATTTATGTGGAATTAATTTTAAATAGAATTATTCTTATATTTGAAATCAAATTTTTAACATATTAAATCATGAAAAAAACAATTTTAATTCCCCTACTTTTTTTGGTTAATTTATGCGTAGCTCAAAGTTATGATTTTAAAATAGTAACTTCAGTTGAATCTGTAGTACCAGGAGGATTGGGAAGGTCGAGAATTATTGAAAATGGAACAGAAGTAGATTACACAGAATTTACAACAACCCGAACAAAAGAGGGAAAGGAAAAAACATCAAAAGATCGCTCAGATGTAAAAATTGACGATTTAAAAGAAAGTACCTTAGTAAATTTTTATAGTTTAGTAGGGATTAATTTTCAAAATATAGCTTCAAATGACGCTATGATGACATCGCTTTTGAAAAAATACAATAAAGAGGGTTGGGAATTAACTCATATTACAAGTGCCGTTGAAAGTGACGCCGGAAAAGGCGATGGTAATGGTATTTTTATTACAAGATATTATTTCAGAAAAGCTATTCAATAAAAAAATCGCCTTATAAGGCGATTTTTTTTATTGCTTATTCATCACTTTTTCTTGATGTTTAATACTTTCTTGATGAATTGCCTTAAATAATTGCATGACAAATTCAGCACTCAAACCAATTTCTTTACCTTCTTTAGTCATTTTAGTTAGAATATCATTCCATCGCTGATTTTGCAAAATAGCTACATTCTTCTCCTTTTTGAGTAACCCAATTTGATCGGCAATTTGCATTCGATAACCTAAATTTTCCAATATTTTTTCATCATAACCATCAATTTGCATTCTCAATTTTGCCATTTTTTGGTTATATTCGCTAGCATCATCTGTAGTTTTTCGAACCTTTAAATCAACAAACATTTGCTTAAGGACCGCTGGTGTAATTTGTTGTGCTGCATCACTCCAAGCATTATCAGGGTCATTATGCGTTTCAATAATTAGTCCGTCATAATTCAAATCTAAGGCTTGTTGAGCCACCTCTTGTATCATTGCTCTTTTACCAGTAATGTGTGAAGGATCACAAATCATGGGTAAATCAGGAAATCGATTTTGCATATCAATAGCGATTTGCCATTCGGGATTGTTGCGGTATTTTGTTTTTTCATAGGTAGAAAAACCTCTGTGAATTACTCCTATTTTTTTAATGTTTGCATTGTACAAACGTTCTAAACCTCCAATCCATAATGACAAATCTGGATTAACTGGGTTTTTCAACAATATAATTTTATCGGTTCCTGCTAAAGCATCGGCAATTTCTTGCACGGCAAAAGGGTTTACTGTTGTTCTTGCTCCTATCCACAACACATCTATATCATACTCGATTGCTAATTTTACATGGGCTGCAGTTGCTACTTCAATTGCCATTAACAAACCGGTTTCAGCTTTTGCTTTTTGTAGCCATTTTAATCCAATAGCTCCCACACCTTCAAATCCGCCAGGACGAGTTCTTGGCTTCCAAATTCCTGCACGAAAAATGGAAACATCCGAATTCTTTAATTCGTGCGCAATTTTTAAAACTTGCTCTTCTGTTTCTGCACTACAAGGGCCCGCAATAACTAATGGATGATTCAATTGAAAATCATCTAACCAGTTGCGCCAATATTTTTTATTTTCCATAGCTTTTTATTCGTTGTAAATTTACGATTTATTCTTTTTATGCATTATTAAAAAAAGTAAAATGTATTGGCAACAAATTAAAATGGGAAAAATTAAAAAAAAGTGACTTCTCAAATACTTTTTTAAATAAATTTGAGTTCTTTTAAAAAAGGTTATTTTTGCTAAAATTTAGTACCTATGTCAATAGTTGTAGAAAATATTTCGAAAAATTACGGTGCACAAAAAGCGTTAGATAATATTAGTTTTTCGATAAAAAGAGGTGAAATTGTAGGTTTTTTAGGTCCAAATGGAGCCGGAAAATCTACATTAATGAAAATTTTGACAACCTATTTAAAATCGGATAGCGGAAATGCGATAGTAAACGATCATGACGTCGTTTTAGATCAAAAAAAAGTACAAAAATCTGTTGGCTACTTACCAGAACACAATCCATTGTATTTAGATTTATATGTTCGGGAGTATTTAGCTTTTAATGCCGATTTACATAAAGTGGCTAAATCGAGAATAGACGAAGTAATTACATTAACAGGATTAACGCCTGAATGTCATAAAAAAATTGGCGAACTTTCAAAAGGGTATCGCCAACGTGTAGGATTAGCAACCGCTTTATTACACAATCCTGATGTGTTAATTTTAGACGAACCTACAACAGGGTTAGACCCCAATCAATTAGTAGAAATTCGCGATTTAATTAAAAATATTGGAAAGAATAAAACCGTTTTTCTATCTACTCACATTATGCAAGAAGTGGAAGCCATTTGTGACCGCGTTATTATAATTGATAAAGGAAAAATTGTTACCGATAAAAAATTAACCAACTTAGTTAGCGATCAAACCGAACAAATCATTGAGGTAGAATTTGACAAACAAGTAAATGAACACGATTTTTCTTCTTTACCTAATTTAAAAGGAATTAAAAACCTAAACCATGCAATTTGGGAACTTACATTTTCTTCTGATATAGATATGCGAAGTGAAGTGTTTGATTTTGCGCAAAATAATGGATTAAAAACCCTTCAGATTTCCCTAAAAAATAAAAATTTAGAGCAAATCTTTCGAGAAAAAACCGGTAAATAAATTAGAAAATGTCTTTCGCTATTGCTTTTACATTTTCTGCTTTTCCCATAGAATAGTAATGCAAAACCGGAATTCCCGCTGCAACTAATTCTTTACTTTGTTGTGTACACCATTCAATGCCAATTTGTTTTACTGCTTCATTGTCTTTTGCTTTTACCACTTCCATAATTAAAGCATCGGGTAATTCAATACTAAAACGATGCGGAATTAAATTCAATTGCTTTTTTGTGGCTATTGGCTTCAAGCCTGGTATTATTGGAACAGTAATCCCAGCTGCTCTGCACTTCGCAACAAATTCGAAAAATTTCTGATTATCAAAAAACATTTGTGTGATGATATAATCGGCTCCATTTTTTATTTTTTGTTTTAAGAAATGAATATCGCTGTCTAAACTTGGTGCTTCCATATGTTTTTCAGGATATCCTGCGACTCCAATACAAAAATTGGTTTTAGATGAATTTTGTAAATCGGCATCTAAATAAATTCCGTTATTCAAATTATGAATTTGGGATACCAATTCTGATGCAAATGCATGCCCTTCTCTCTCTGGTTTAAAATAAATTTCACTTTTTACTGCATCACCCCGAAGCGCTACAACATTATCAATTCCTAAGAAATCTAAATCAATTAGTAAATTTTCGGTATCTTCTTTGGTAAAACCGCCACATAATATATGCGGAATAGCATCTACATTATATTTATTTTGAATTCCTGCACAAATTCCTACCGTTCCAGGACGCTTTTTTACAATTTTCTTTTGTAATAATCCGTTCTCTAATTCCTTAAATTCATATTCCTCTCGATGATACGTAACATCTATAAATGGAGGATTAAATTCCATTAACGGATCAATACTATCAAAAATAGATTGGATATTTTGACCTTTCAATGGCGGTAGAATTTCGAAGGAAAATAAAGGTTTTCCGTTGGCGTTTTGTATGTGTTCTGTTACTTTCATGAGCCTCCCCCGTCCCCTCCGAAGGAGGGGTGACTGAAGTGGGTAATCAGTTTTTTATTTAATTTATATTTTTAACAACTCTTTTGTTCCCCCTTTGGGGGTTAGGGGGCTTATTCTGCACTATTCGGAGCCAACCATTTTTCGGCTTGTTCCAAACTAATATTTCTTCTTTTGGCGTAATCTTCAATTTGGTCTTTTTTAATTTTCCCTAAACCAAAATACTTACTTTCTGGATGAGCAAAATAATAGCCTGACACTGATGAAGCGGGCCACATCGCCATACTTTCGGTAAGCGTTACACCTATTCTTTGTTCCACATCTAAGAGTTTCCAAATCGTTGGTTTTTCCAAATGGTCTGGACAAGCCGGATAGCCTGGCGCTGGACGAATTCCTTTATAATTTTCGGCAATTAAATCCTGATTCGATAAATTCTCATCTGAAGCGTAGCCCCAAATTTCTTTACGAACTTGCAAATGCAAATATTCAGCAAAGGCTTCTGCCAAACGATCGCCTAAGGCTTTGACCAAAATCGAATTATAATCGTCTAGGTCTTTTTCAAATTCCTTGGCTTTTTCTTCTACTCCAAAACCAGTGGTTACACAAAAGCAACCCATATAATCTTGAACTCCTGAATCTTTTGGCGCAATAAAATCAGCTAAGGCGATATTAGGCGCGCCAGCCGTTTTTTGAGATTGTTGACGAAGCGTTAAGAAAACAGCCCCCCCCGCCCCCGAAGGGGGAGCTACTAAGATTGCGTATAATTCTTTGCGTATATTTTCTATGGTACTGAAAAGATCTGAAAGAACTTGGTTATTTGTATATCTTACAACTTTGAATCCTTTAGATTCTAGCCATTCTGTTCTTTGCTTGTCATGTTCAATTTGTTCTAATCCATTATGAATTGATCCGTCAACTTCAATAATTAATCTTTTTTCTAAACACACAAAATCAACAATGTATTCTCCAATAATATGTTGTCTTCTAAATTTATAATTGTCAATACCTTTATCGCTCAAAACATTCCAAAGCATTTTTTCTGCTTCGGTTGGTTTGTTTCGCATTTCTTTTGCTTTTTGTTTAAGCTCTTCATATAAAGCTGGACTAGCCGTTTCCCATCCAAATTTTTCGACCCAATCGGTAGCTCCCCCTTCGGGGGTTGGGGGGCTGATTTGAATGTCATCATCATTAATGGTATTGGCAAGGAAAATTCCTAAAATACCTTTGGCAGTCAACCAATTTTCTTGAATTAACTGATGTAACATTTTTTGCGCATCGGCAAATAAAGACATGGCTTGTTCTCCAACCACCTCATCGGTTAAAATAGCTGGATACTTTCCGTACAATTCCCAAGAATTGAAAAACGGTGTCCAATCGATAAAATCTACTAAATCACCAATCGCAACATCAACCGTTTTGGTTCCAATGAAATTAGGTTTTGTTGGTGTGTATGTACTCCAATCCAATTGTAATTTATTGACTCTTGCCTGTTCAATCGTTAGGAAGTTTTTATCCCTACTACGATTTAAGTAGCCTTCTCGAAGCGCGTCGTATTCGGCACGAAGGTCTTGAGTGTAGTTGGAGTTAGTTTCTGAATTCAATAAGTTTCCAGCAACTGTTACTGCTCTAGAAGCGTCATTTACGTGAACAACGGTCGCTTTGTATTGAGGTGCAATTTTAACGGCGGTATGCGCACGCGAAGTGGTTGCTCCTCCAATCATAATTGGAATTTGAACATTCAATTTATCCAATTCTTTGGCTAAATATACCATTTCGTCCAGCGAAGGTGTAATCAATCCACTCAATCCAATAACATCTACATTATGCTCAATAGCTGCCGCAATTATTTTTTCGGGCGCTACCATAACACCTAAATCGACTATCTCATAATTGTTACATGCTAAAACAACTGAAACAATATTTTTTCCAATATCGTGAACGTCACCTTTTACGGTTGCCATTAAGATACGACCAGCCCCCCCCGCCCCCGAAGGGGGAGCTACTAAGATTGCGTTTAATTCTTTGCGTATATTTTCTATGGTATTGAAAAGGTCTGAGAGAACTTGATTATTTGTAAATCTTATTATTTTAAAACCTATAGATTCTAACCATTCCGTCCTATGTTTGTCGTGTTCTATTTGTTCTAATTCATTATGTACAGAACCATCAACTTCAATTACAAATCGTTTTTCCAAACATACAAAATCAACGATATATTCGCCAATAATATGTTGTCTTCTAAATTTGTAGTTTTCTATTCCTTTATTGCTCAAAACATTCCAAAGCATTTTTTCTGCTTCAGTGGGTTTGTTTCGCATTTCCTTTGCTTTTACTTTCAATAAACTATATAAAACAGGGTTTGCAGTTTTCCAAGAACTATTTTCCACAATGTCGGTAGCCCCCCCTTCGGGGGCTGGGGGGCTTATGAACGGTTGTATATAAGCCACTGCTTTTTTCATTACACGTGCCGATTTAACTACCTGTGGCAAGAACATTTTTCCGCTTCCGAATAAATCGCCTACTACATTCATTCCTGCCATCAAATTGATTTCGATGACTTCAATTGGTTTTGAAG
>JAGOAL010000025.1 GCA_017983975.1 Flavobacterium sp. | reverse complement strand
GCCATAGCCTCTACAATAGGTACTGCTCTTGGCACAACACAAGGATCATGTCGGCCTTTGCCTTGTTGTTCAATGACTTCACCTTTATTAGTTAAAACTTCTTGTTTTTGTAACAATGTAGCAACTGGCTTGAAGGCAACACGAAAATAAATATCCATTCCGTTTGAAATTCCGCCTTGTATTCCTCCAGATAAATTCGTTTTTGTTGTACCATCTTCATTATATAAATCATTATGCTGACTTCCTGTCATCGTTGCACCACAAAATCCGCTTCCAAATTCAAATCCTTTTACGGCATTGATCGATAACATCGCTTTACCTAATTCGGCATGCAATTTATCAAATACAGGTTCACCCAAACCTATGGGAACATTTTGAATGACACAAGTTATGGTTCCTCCTATTGTATCTCCTTCTTTTTTTACTTGCGTAATTAAATGCTCCATTTTTGCAGCTGTTTCACTATCCGGACAACGAACAATATTACTTTCAATTAATGAAAAATCTAAATCTTGATAGGGTTTATTGATAAAAATATCTCCAACAGATGATACAAAAGCATTAATTTTAATATTAGAAATTATTTGCTTAGCAATTGCACCTCCTACTACTCTAGAAGCTGTTTCGCGTGCCGAACTCCTTCCTCCTCCTCTATAATCATGAATACCATATTTTTTTTCGTAAACATAATCTGCATGACTTGGACGATAGTCTTCTTTAAGATGCGAATAATCTTCAGACTTATGATTTTCATTAGGAATAATAAAACCTATTGGCGTTCCAGTGGTTTTACCTTCAAAAATACCTGATAAAAATTGCACGGTATCCGATTCTTTTCTTTGAGAAACAATTTTGGATTGACCAGGCTTTCTTCGAGCCATTTCTAATACGATTTTCTCGAAATCAATTAGTATTCCTGCAGGACAGCCATCAATAATTCCTCCTATAGCCTCTCCATGCGACTCGCCAAAAGTGGTCAACTTAAATAATTTTCCGAAAGTATTTCCTGCCATAATTCATAAATGTATGATATTACAAAGTTACTATATTTCTATAAATAGTAGGTCTACTTCTAAATTTAATCTGAACATTAAATAATATGAAACTATTGGCATATTATTTGCAACAAATTGACTATATTTATAAAAACAAATTAATATGAAAAAAGTTATTTTATCTACTTTTATGCTATTCGGAATAGCATTTAGTTCCCAAGCACAAGACATTTCTAAAAATGTAATCGGTTTACGTTTAGGAGATAACGATGGATTTGGTGCTGAAATTTCGTATCAAAGAGGTTTAAGCGCAAATAATAGATTAGAACTAGACTTGGGTTGGCGAAATAGTAATGATGTTGATGCAATTAAATTGGCAGGATTATACCAATGGGTTTGGAATATTGATAAAGGTTTAAATTGGTATGCTGGAGCTGGTGGTGGACTAGGAAGTTGGAGTTATTCAATTGATGGTCAAAAAGATAATGGCACATTTTTATTTATTGCAGGAGATTTAGGAATTGAATATAATTTTGATTTTCCATTACAATTATCACTAGACATAAGACCTGAAATTTATTTAAACTCTAATGATTATAGAGAAAATAATTTTGGACCCGATTTAGCATTAGGCGTTCGCTATAAATTTAATTAGATACAATTAAAGGCTCATTATTTTGAGCCATTTTTTATTTTATTAAAGCAATTTCTTTTGCTTTTGGAATTAGGGTAATACAATAAGGACTAGTCATAACCATACTAACAGGTTTGCCTGTTTCAGGAATTGTTTCTATTGTTTTAACCATTAACAATTCGTTTTCCCAATGAATATGAGCCACATCTATTGAATAACCTCCTGTGTTTCTTTGCCCTTGGTATATAACTACAACATCATTCGTATTAAAATTCACTGAAACTAGATTATTATACTCCGATTCATCGATTTTTAATGTTTCTATTAACTTTATATACGCTTCATTTGATGTAATATGCAAAT
Source organism: Flavobacterium sp. (assembly GCA_017983975.1). Classification (GTDB taxonomy): domain Bacteria; phylum Bacteroidota; class Bacteroidia; order Flavobacteriales; family Flavobacteriaceae; genus Flavobacterium. The sequence continues at coordinate 26,810 of JAGOAL010000025.1, read as the reverse complement.
AACCTGCTTTATCAGTACCTCCATTTGTGTTTTTATATATTGTGGAAAAAGTAGGTTGTGTAACTATCCCTTTTGGTGTTGTACACGATGATAAAATTATAAATAGTATTGGGAGTACTTTAATCATGTTTTGATTGAATTGCTTGATAATAAACTTGTTCATATAATGGCATAATTTGTTGAATATCAAATAATTTTGCGGTCTCTAAGGCATTAACTTTAAATTGATTTAGCATTTCATCATTCATTAATAGAGAAATAGCATCTCGACTCATTTTTTGAACATCGCCTACATCGCTTAAATAACCCGAATAGCCCTCTTTATTTACTTCAGGCAAACCTCCTGAATTACTTGAAATAACCGGAACTCCACAAGCCATTGCTTCTAAAGCCGCTAAACCAAAACTTTCGGTTTCTGAAGGAAGTAAAAATAAATCTGAAAAGCACAAAATTTTATCTATCTCATTGCTATTTCCAAAGAAAATCACTTTATGTTGAATACCTAATTGTTGGCATAAATATTCAGCTTGCTCTTTTTCAGGGCCTTCCCCTACCATCATCAATTTTGAAGGCACTTCTTTCTGAATTTCATAAAAGATCTTAACCACATCTTCAATGCGTTTTACTTTTCTAAAATTGGAAATATGGGTTACAATTTTCTCATTTTCGGAAGCCATCAAAGATCGATGACATGGCGAATTTTTTAGTGCATTTTCTTTAGTTAGTTCAATGAAATTTGGAATAACCACAATCTCATTTTTAATATCAAATAAACGATAGGTATCCTCTTTCAAACTTTGTGAAACACTGGTTACCACATCTGATTTATTGATGCTAAAACTTACCGCTGGTTTGTAAAATGGATGATTTCCTACTAAAGTAATATCAGTTCCATGCAAGGTAGTCACCATAGGAATATGAATGCCTTCATCAGCCAACATTTGTTTTGCCATATAACCCGCATAAGCATGTGGTATCGCATAATGCACATGTAAAACATCAATTTTATATAATTTAACCATGTCTACCAACTTACTCGAAAGCGCTAATTCATAAGGTTGATAATGAAAAAGCGGATATTCTGGTACATGTACTTCATGATAATGCACATTAGGGTTCAACAAGGCTAAACGCACTGGCTGACTGTAAGTAATGAAATGAATTTCGTGTCCTCTTTTAGCTAATTCTAAACCAAGTTCAGTAGCAACTACGCCACTTCCGCCAAATGTAGGATAACAAACTATTGCAATTTTCATTTATTTATAATTTGAATTAAAATTACCACTTCTATATTGGGTAATAACAAAACATATGTTAATTTATTTATTGAAAGCTTTTTCGTAAGTTTCAATCCATTCTGCAACCGCCATTTTTTTGGCTAATTCTCCAATTAATTCGAAGGGAATATTTTCAGGCTTTTTAATTCGTATGCAACTTTTACCAATGTCTAATTTTTGTTTTGAATGTTTTGGATATTCTGCTACAAACCAATCATACAATTCAGGTTTCACATAAATTCCCATATGATAAAAATTGATGCTATTTTTTTGACTTGCAAATGACATGAATGGTAAAGGCAATTCGGGCGTACAATGATATCCTTTAGGATAAATTGAATGCGGAACAACATAACCTATCATTCCGTAACTAATACATTCTTGAAAACCTTCCGGCAGATTTTCTAAGATTATAGTTCTTAATTGCTGTAACGCAGCTCTTCTATCATCTGGAGCTTCGTTAATGTATTGATCTACAGTGGTTGCTTTTGAAGTCATATTAATGAATTATTGCTTCATAAATTACTTTTTGAATATTTTCTCTGATATTCTCTTTTGATAATTTATTGGATGCATTAGAATCAGGATAGGTTCTATTGGATAAAAATACATACACAATTTCTTGTTCAGGATCAGCCCAAGTCATAGTTCCAGTAAAGCCAGTGTGACCAAAACTTGTTAACGAAACACATCCACAGGTTGGTCCTTCTGCACCTAATTGTGGTTTATCGAAACCTACACCTCTCCTATTACCATCTTTACAAAAATAGCAGGTATTAAATTTTTGTAAGGTTGTTGCCGATATATATTGCTTTCCACCATAACTTCCTTTCTGTAAGTACATTTGCATCATTTTTGCGATGTCTAAAGCGTTTGAAAATAATCCGGCATGACCCGAAATTCCGCCTTGCATTGCTGCAGCCATATCATGAACATAACCATGAACGGGCTGGTATCTAAAATAGGTGTCATTTTCAGTAGGTATGATTACATTTTTTTCAAATTGATGCAACGGATTATAAGTAATTGAAGTTGCTCCTATTTCATTGTAAAAATTATTCTTTGCTAAATATTCTAGCGATTTTTCATTTTGCTTTTCTAAATATTCTTTGAATAAAATAAAAGAAAAATCACTGTATTTGTATTGCTTTTTTGGTAATAACGGACTATCCGCAATTGCTTTAATAATGGTATCGTTATAGTCTCTTCTTAAATATAAATCTTCAGCAACTTTTAATTGAAATTCAACTGTTGGCCTAGTTCTATAATATTTATCACTTGGTCGATTTAAACTATCTAATGTTGCTTTATAGAACGGAATCCACGGCTGAAAACGCGCTTGATGTGTTAACATATCTAAAACCGTTGCATCTTCTTTATTCGAACCTCTAAAAACAGGCAACATCGATTTTAATTTGGTTTCCAAAGTTATATTGCCTTTATCAAATTCTAACATCACATTGGGTAATGTGGCAATAATCTTTGTTAATGAAGCAATATCATACAAATCGGTGTTTTGAACTTTAGCAGCTCCATCCTCATAGGTATGATTTCCAAATGATTTCTGATAGATTACTTTTCCTTTTCTAGCAACAACTACTTGTAAACCAGGCGTCATTTTTTTATCAATTGCATAAGTGGCAATCGAATCTATTTTGGTTAGTATTTTAGAATCCATCCCAACATTTTCAGGTACTTCAAAACCTAAACGCTCAATGGCTAGTGTTTCGATTCCTTCATTGACTTTAAAATGTTCTTCTATTGAAACAGGCAATTTTCCTTTTGCTCCAATTGCTCCAAAAATAATTTGAGGCACAACCGTTTGAGCAATAGCATTATTTTGATATCCTACAATAATCGTCTCTATAGATTCAAAATTTTTAATGTTTAATAACGAATAGGGTTTGGTAAAAAATGATAAAATCACATCGTTTTGTTTTGCAATTTGGTTAATCCAAAGTAATTCTCTAAACGTTAAATTATGATTTCGCCAAGCACCATCCGATTTATGATAACCAATAATAACCTTTGTGTAATCCTGTAATTCTACTAATGCTGAATCTAAATTTTTAGTAGTAATTTCGGTAATCGAGGCATAATTTTTAAGCTTTGCTAGAAATACATCCGATGTGTCATTTCCTAATTTTACGTAAGCAATTTTTTCTTTATTTAATTGTGCTAACGGAATTGATTTAGTTTCATTTTTTATAACCGTTACGGCATTTTCATACAACTGATAATTTAATGCTTCATATTCAATAGCATTTAAATCTCTATACAAATTCTCTAAAACGATCGGTTGATAGTTTTGTAAATTGGCCTTGTATTTATAAGCTAAAATTTTCTTTACCGAATAAGCTAAACGATCTTCAGTTAATCGGCCATCCGCTTTTGCTTCGTTAAATTTTTTAATGGCAACCGGAACATTTTCAGCAAAAAGCAATATGTCATTTCCGGCTAAAAAAGCTTCTAAATCAATATCTCCAGGTTTTTTAAAGTTGCTTGCTCCTTTCATATTTAGGGCATCTGTAAAAATTAAGCCATTAAATTGTAGCTCGTTCTTTAGAATATTGGTAACCACATTATAAGAAATAGATGTGGGATAATTTTCTCTAGGTTCAAGACTTGGTACATTCAAATGCGCAACCATTATGCTTGTTAAACCATTTTTAATCAATTCTTTATATGGATACAATTCGACTTCATCTAATCGTGCTCTATCAAATTGAACCGACGGAAGTGTATGATGTGAATCGGTAGAAGTATCACCATGCCCTGGAAAATGTTTTGCGGTTGCATAAACGCCTTCATCTTGTAAACCTTTCATTAGAGCCAATGCTCGAAGGGTGACGTTTTCTTTTGTTTCTCCAAAAGAACGATTGCCAATAATAGGATTTTTCGGATTAGTGTTAATGTCTACAACCGGTGCAAAATTGAAATGAATGCCCATTCGCTTGGATTGTTTTGCCATTTGATTTCCTGCCTTTTCAATCAATTTCATATCTTGAACTGCACCAAGGGTCATATTCCAAGGATATCGATAAGTAGAATCTAAACGCATACTTAGCCCCCATTCTGCATCAATTCCAATAAACATCGGTACTTTAGATTTTGCTTGATAACGATTGGTCAGTTTTGCTTGTCTAACAGGACCGCCTTGAAAAAATATTAAGCCACCAATTTTATTATCTTCAATTAATTTATCAATCGATTTGTTATGCGCTTCATCTTTGTTAGAATAGGCGGCTACCATAAATAATTGGCCTATTTTTTCATCAAAAGAAAGTTGATTATAAACACTATCCACCCAAACTTCTTGCGAAAGATTAGATTTTATTTGTCCGATTGAACTAATTGAAAAAAGTAAAAAAACGAGTATATATCGCATGTAATCAATGTTTTTGTAATAAAAAAATCATCATAAAGTTGAACTAATGATGATTTTCAAATATAGTGTAAATATTCGTTTTAGAAAAATCTATTGTGCCAACTTTCACCTGCAGGAACTTCCCAAAAATCTTGCCATTCTCCTACTGTGTTTACTAAATTATTAAAAACAATAGTATTAGCCGAAACTGCTTTTTCTTTAGCTAACTTTTTAAAATCTAATAAAGTCTTGAAGGCAACATGTTCACCCATTTTAAAAGTAACGTTCATTTTGTCTAATAAATCAACATCATATTTTTGCTCTAATTGTTGAATAAACTGCACCGAGGCATCTATAGAACAACCAGTTGCCGCTTGCACTTCTTGATTGACAGCAATAATAATAAACCGATTGTATTTGGTAAGAAAAGAGGCTTCTAATGAATGTCCGTGAGCGCTCCAATTTTCTAAAAACAATCCTAAATCACGTTCAATATCTTGAATTTCTTCGTCAGAAAATTTTCTATTAGATTGATAAATCCAAATTTTAGCTTCTTCTGGTAAGGTATCAAAGGGTACGTACATTATTATTTTTTGATTATATTGGTTACTACTTTATAAGATATAAATTTTGATAATTTAGCATCATATAATTCTAATTCATAATAATAAACTTCTACAGCGTCATTTACTTTTACTACTTTATCTGTTAATAAAAAAGAATTTTCAAAACTACTCAACAGAATAAAATGATTCATTTTTCCTGAATCTTCTTTAACAGAGAATGTTAAAAATTGTTCCGATTTTAATTCTGTAAGTTTGCCTGTAATCATTTCATCGGGAGTTTCTTCTACAACTTCTTGATTTTCAGAATCGTCATCAAACATAAATTTAAAAACTGCAGGACATGTTTTGGCCATTTCTTTACCAACATCATAGCCTAATTCCTCCATCTTTTTTTCATTGTTAATTACATCTTTTCCATAATGTCTGTCAACATCTTTTTCAAAAGCATTTATGGCTTCAATAATGCAAAGTCCTAAAGTCATTTCAAAATTATCTTTTGAAATTTCTTCTTTATTGGCACATTCACAAGATTTTTCTGACATTTTTACAGCCAATTCTTCCTTTGATAATTTTTGCGCAAAAACAGTACTTGAGGCAATTACTAAAACTAATAGAATAAATTTTTTCATTTTTAATTCAATATTATTTTGTTGGATGATTTTTAAAATTATTTAATTTAATCTATGTACAATCCTGTTATATTTATAAATCTTTTGCATTAGCAATTAATTCGGCAATGTCATAGATTTTAACATCACTTTCTTTCTCTTTATGCTTAATTCCATCGGTTAACATGGTATTACAAAAAGGACAACCAGCAGCAATAATTTCGGGTTGTGTTGCTAGAGCATCTTCTGTTCTTTCAATATTGATGTCCTTATTACCTTTTTCAGGCTCTTTAAACATTTGTGCTCCACCTGCTCCACAACATAAACCATTAGCACGAGATCGTTTCATTTCAACCAATTCGGCGTCTAATTTTTGAATTAATTCACGAGGCGCTTCATAAATATTATTAGCACGACCTAAATAGCAAGGATCATGAAATGTAATGCGTTTTCCTTTAAATTGACCACCTTCAATGGTTAATTTACCTTCATTTAATAATGATTTAATGAATTCAGTATGATGTAAAACTTCATAGTTTCCTCCTAATTCTGGATATTCATTTTTTAAGGTGTTGAAACAATGAGGACAAGCTGTAACAATTCGCTTCACTTCATAAGCATTCATAACCTCAATATTGGTCACCGCTTGCATTTGAAACAAGAATTCATTACCTGCTCTTTTAGCGGGATCACCTGTACAACTTTCTTCGGTTCCTAACACCGCGAATGAAACATTGGCACTGTTTAAAATCTTTACAAAAGCTTTTGTGATTTTTTTTGCTCTATCATCAAAACTTCCAGCACATCCTACCCAAAATAAAACGTCTGGCTGTTTGCCTTGCGCCATCATTTCGGCCATTGTAGGAACTAATAAATTTTCTGACATAATTATAGTTTGTAAAATTAAAAGTAGTTGATGTTTAAGCGTTTTATTTACTCAGTATCATTTACTTATTTATTATTATTGATTTTCGTCATCAAATACTTGAATGGTTACTTCTTTATCAATTAAATCGGTAAATTTACCATTATAGCGAGTAGCTTTAACTAAATGGTTATCTATCCAATGGTAATTTCCGCCCCTAGGTTTTCCCATTACCATACCGTGATATTTGAATCCGTGTAATTTCAACCAATCTTCAGTAACGGCTCTATGCGCTTCGGTACGTGAGGTGAAAAAGAAAATAATATGACCTTCATCATACCATTTATTTAATGTGATTAATGCATCAGGATAAACTGCAGCAGTAACCATTCTTTCAGGTTCTTCGTTAGGAATGTCATCACAAATAGTTCCGTCAATATCAATTAAATAATTCTTAATACCTTCTGGTAAAATTGGACTTAATTGTTCTCCGTTTACAGATAATGCTTGTAATTTCCCTTCGATTTCTTCTTGTTTCATTATATAAAATTGTTGTGTGTTTATGCTTCTGAAGACCAATTTAATCGATCCATTTGATTGTATTGCCATGGTGCGCCATTATTCTCAATATTGGTCATCACATTATTTAATTCATTTGGAGCGGCACTTTGTTCCATTACTAAATAACGACGCATATCAATAATAATTGATAACGGACTAATATTTATTGGACATTCTTCAACACAGGCATTACAGGAAGTACAAGCCCAAAGTTCTTCAGTTGAGATATAATCATTCAACAACGATTTACCATCATCAACAAAAACGCCTTTATTTAAATCGATGTTTCTTCCTACTTCCTCTAAACGGTCTCTTGTATCCATCATTATTTTTCTTGGAGACAATTTTTTACCCGTTTGATTAGCCGGACAAGATGAAGTACAACGACCACATTCAGTACAACTGTAGGCATTTAATAATTGGACCCAATTTAAATCTTGTACATCAGAAGCTCCAAATTTTGCAGGAACAGCAGAAGTATCAGCAGGCGCTGCAAATGGATCGGCATTTGGATCCATCATTAATTTAACTTCGTTGGTAACACTTTCTAAATTATCTAATTTACCTTTTGCATTTAAATCGGCATAAAAAGTATTGGGAAATGCTAATAAAATATGTAGATGTTTAGAAAAATATAAATAGTTCAAAAAGATTAAAATACCAACGATATGTAACCACCAAGCTGCACGCTCAATTATTATTACTAACCCTTCACTCATCCCATTAAAAAGTGGTGCAATGTATTGTGAAATAGGAAAACTTCCTACTTGATTATAATGTCCTATTCCTAAGTTTTGCAAATGAAAATCAGCGGCATTCATTACTAAAAATAATGACATTAATACAACTTCAAAATATAAAATATAATTGGCATCATTTTTAGGAGTACCTTTTAAATCTGAGCTTGCAAAACGAGCCAATTTAATTGTGTTTCTTCTGATCCAAAAAATAAATACGGCAACAAGTACTAAAACCGCTAAAACTTCAAATGAACCAATTAATACATTATAAAATCCGCCGAGAAAAGACAAAACACGGTGTGTTCCAAAAAGTCCATCAATAATAATTTCGATTACTTCAATATTAATGATAACAAATCCTGCATAAACAATGATGTGTAAAATACCAGCAACTGGCCTTTTAACCATTTTAGATTGTCCTAAAGCAACCATAAACATGTTTTTCCAGCGCTCAGATGAATTATCTTTTCGGTTGATATCTCTTCCAAGATTGATATTTCGAATTAGTTTTTTTACGTTTATGGCAAAATAGCCTATACCAATTGCTAAAATTATTGCGAATAAAATATTATCTAAAAAATTCATAAAACGAATGGTTTATTTTTTAATTGTATCGTTAACAGGAGCTACGTAAGGTTTATTTTTCTTGCCAAATAAAGAAACGTTTACATAACGAGTTGGGTTTAATCGAAGGTCTTGCAACAATAATTCTAATTCTTTTGATGTTTTAGCAAAATTAGTGTACATGGTTTCATCTTTTATCAATTTACCCATAGTGCCATTGCCTTGCTCTAACTCAGCCATAATTTTATCAACCTTAGCTAGTGTTTTTTCTAAATTTTTAACTGTTTGACCCAAATTTGCTTTTGCTAAAGAATCTGATATTGTTGCAAAATTTCCAGATACTTTATCAACATTATTAAGGGTATTATTTAACTTAGATTTGTTTTCAGCAAGTAATCCATTAATATTTTTTGATGCCACACTAAATTCCGATAAGGTTGTGTTTAGCGATGCGATGCTATTTTTAAGATTTTGGCGTGTTTGCGTATCTAAAATATCATTAACGTTAGAAAATAATACATCTGCATTTTCAAGTAATTGTTGGATTTTTGCTTGTAATGGTTCTAGCTGTTGAGCTAAAGCATCTGTAAGTCCTAATTTACTTGAAGCTTGCAAATAATCGCCAGATACCGTGTAATTTTTGTCTAAAAGATTTGGTTTAATTGCAATTTGTCTTCCGCCTACTAATCCAGAATCATAAATTTCAGCAATACTCGTTTTGGCAATTGGAAAATCTGTAGTAATGTGAAGTTCAACTAATAATTTTCCATCGGGATTAATTGAAATTGAATTAACTTTTCCAATGGTCAAACCATTTAAAGTAACCGGTGCAGAAGGAGCTAAACCAGCAACATTTTCATAGACTACAAACAATTTATTGCTGTTGTCAAATAAATTTTTTCCTTTCAAAAAACTGTATCCCCAAATAAATAATATAATGGATATAATGACTAATACGGCAGTTTTAATTTCTCTAGATACTTTCAAAGTAATATAATTTTTAACAAAATTAATCTTTTATTTTATTTTAATGGCTTCTGATAGGCTTATTTTTACACCATCTTTATATGCAACAATGTAAGCCGATTCAAATCCTTTTTTCTTAGCTTCTTCTAATCTTTTTTGAGCCGCTTCATACTTTTTTTCTTGACTAAAATAGTATTTAAACAATTTACCAGCTGGTTCTTTAAAAATGGGTGACAATCCTTTAAAGTCAACAGCTGTTGGATCAAGATCATTAGGGCTTGCTGAAATTTGTACTTTATAAACAATTCCTTTAGAACTAATTACTGTTGGTTTCACTTGTTCTTTTTGTTCCGTTTTTTCTTCGTTCTTTTCTTTGTTAATCGATACAACTGGTTTAGATTCTTTTGTAGCAGCAAAAAATTCTTTTTTATATTGAATGATTGATCCCGCAATAGCTTCGGCTAATTTTTCTTGACCTGCATCCGAATTCAAAAAAGCACCTTCTTGTTTATTTGAGACAAACCCCATCTCTATCAAGACTCTAGGCATAGTTATTTGACGTAATACTAAAAATCCAGCTTGTTTTACTCCTCTATTTTTGTTTTTCGTTTTCTTAGTAAAAAAGTATTGCACTTTGTCTGCTAATTCAATACTCTGATCTAGATATTCTTCTTGTAAAATATTAATTCCTATAACCGATTCAGGTGATTTTGGATCAAATCCATCATATTTAATTTTATAATCTGATTCTAAAGTAACAACTTGGTTTTCATGTTTAGCCACTTCTAAGTTCGAAGCATTTCGAGTAATCCCCATAACATAAGTTTCATTTCCAGAAGCAGCTTCACTTTTATTAGCGTTACAATGCATGGAAACAAAAATACTTCCTTTAGATTTATTTGCAATCGTTGCTCTTTGTTGTAATTCTATAAAAACATCCGAACGTCTGGTATATATGACTTCGATTTGTGGATCTTGTTCTAAAAGAGCTCCCACTTTTAAAACAGTTTTTAAAGCAATATTTTTTTCAATATTTCCATGATAAACTGCGCCATAATCTTTACCCCCGTGCCCAGCATCCAAAACAACTTTAAATTTTGATGTTTGTCCGTATCCAATTAAGACACAAAAAAAAGAAAGGAAAAATGTTGCTTTTTTTATCATAATTTATTTATTGTCAAAAGTTACTATATAAGCAGATTTATACCCTTTACTTTTTGCTTCGACCAAACGCTTTTTACAAGCTTCATAATCTGTTTCATCACCATAAAAGTATTTATATATTTTTTTTTCTTGGGTAAATGAAATAGGCTCTAAACCTTTAAAGTTAGATGGTTTAGTATCTATTTTTTTAGTTCCAGCTTCTAGTTGAACTTTGTAATGAATTCCTTTTACTTCATGAGTTGTAACGTTATCATTGTTAGATACAGTTGCTGTATGTGGCGTAGATTCAATTGGTGCAATTACAGACTCATTAGTATCTGAAGGACTAAAAAAAGTATTTTTATAAGCAAGAATTGCTTTAAAGATTGATTGTGCCATTTCATCTTTTCCAGCGTCTGAACTAATGTAAATTCCTTCCTCTGGATGAGAAACAAAACCTAATTCAATTAATACACCAGGCATTACTGTTGCATCCAATACCCAAATAGGTTGCTGTTTTACTCCTCTTGAAAAACGATCAGTTTGAACAAAATTCTTTTCAATTTCTGAAGCCAACTCGATACTTTGTCCTAAAAATTCTTCTTGTAGTATTTTCAAACCTAATAATGTTTCAGGATTATTTGGGTCAAATCCTTTATATTTTTGATTGTAATCATCTTCAAGAAAAATAACTCCATTTTCTTTCTTAGCGATATCTAGATTTGTATCGGTTCTAGACATTCCCATTACAAACGTCTCTGTTCCTTTTGCAGCCGTACTTTTAACACCATTACAATGCACTGAAATGAATAAATTAGCTTTTGCTTTATTTGCAATATTTGCTCGTTCTCTAAGTTCTATGAAAACGTCAGTTTTTCTGGTATAAACAACTTTAACACCATTATGTTGTTCTAACAACTTTCCTAATCGTAAAACTACATCAAGAACAATATCTTTTTCTCTAATATTTCCTCTCATTGTTCCTGGGTCTTTTCCACCATGACCAGCATCTAAAACAACTTTAAACGGATTAGATTGTTGCGCAAAAAGTGCTGTTGAAAAAAATAATATCAAAGCAAGCAGCGCGTATTTTATTTCGTTTTTAACTAACATAGAATAATTAAAAAGTATTATAAGTTATAATTTTATTAAAACATTATTTTTGCAAAAAAATATATGTAAGTTTGACACTTCAAATAGTAAGCCAAATTTTTACAAAAATAGTATTAAAAGCATTGTATACAAAGTTAATTCATATCGTTTTATTAGTAATTTTACTAACAATTGGAAATACAGCTGTATTTTCACAAGAAATTAAATTTACCGATACGCTAAAATTAGATTCTTCGGTAATTGTAAAAACGAATAACACTCCCAAAAACGATTCGGTTAAAAAGAAAAAAAATGTTTTAGATGGCATTGTAAAAATGAATGCTAAAGACTATGAAAAAATAGATCAAAAAAAGAAACAACTTACTTTATACAATGAGGCTTCTATAAAATATACTGATTTTGACATTAAAGCGGGAGTAATTGTATATGATTACGAGAAAAAACAAGTATATGCCGGAAGAATAAAAGATACTGCCGGAAATTATATTCAAAGACCGGTATTTACTCAAGGATCTAATATTGTTGAACCTGATTCTCTTGTTTATAACAACACCACAGGAAAAGCACTGATTTGGAATTCGAGAACCAAACAAGGTGAAATGAATATTAAAGCTGAAATTTCAAAGCGAGAAAATGATTCGGTTGTGTTTATGAAATCGGCGCGTTTAACAACCGCAAAAGATATTGATGACCCTGAGTATTATTTTTATGTTACCAAAGTAAAATTTGTTCCTAAGAAAAAAGTGGTGGTTGGACCAACAAATTTAGTAATTGCCGATGTTCCTACCCCATTATTTTTACCCTTTGCTTATTTTCCGATGAGCGAAAAAAGCACTTCTGGATTCATTATTCCAACTCCAGGACAGAATAATAGACAAGGATATTTTCTTCAAAATGGAGGATATTATTTTGCTTTAAGTGATTACTATGATTTAGCCGTTTTAGGCGATTATTACACCAACGGAAGTTATGGTCTACGGGCTGAAAGTAGCTATGCCAAACGTTATAAATTTAATGGTCGATTTAATTTTAGATTTGAAAATAATATACAAAGTGAAAAAGGTTTTCCTGATTATGTAAAATCAAAACAATATAATATTCAATGGTCGCATAGTCAAGATGCTAAAGCGGCTGCTAATTCTCGATTTTCGGCTTCTGTAAATTTAGGAAGTAGTCAATATTTCAGACAATCAGTTAACATGAACAATGTAGGATCTACATTGAATAATAATTTAAGTTCTTCTGTATCCTATTCTAAAACATTTCAAACAGTACCTCAAGTGAATATGTCTTTATCGGCAACCCATTCACAAAATACAAATACACAGCAAATAGACATGACTTTACCAACACTTCAAGCAAGTGTAGATCGTATATTTCCATTTGCTCCAAAAGATGGCGTTAAAAAAGGATTTATTAAAAACATCAACATACAATATAATATTAGAGGAGAAAATAGAATTAGAACAGCAGATTCTTTATTCTTTAAACCTCAAATGTTTAGAGATGCAAAAACTGGCTTTCAACATAGTATTCCTATTAACACAAACTTTAAAGTATTAAAGTATTTAAGTATTAATATGGGAGCCGCTTATAATGAAGTTTGGGCATTAAACACTATTCAAAAATACTATAGTCCGATAGAAAATAAAGTGGTTACAAAAGATCAGAAAGGATTTGAAACATTTAGAACTTATAATTTTTCAGCAGGAATTGGAACCACAATTTATGGTACATTCAATTTTGGGGAAGATAAAAAAATTCAAGCGATTCGACACGTTATGAGACCCAATGTTTCATATGGCTATACTCCTAGTTTTGAAAAATATTATGACACCTACGCTATAGATGCAACAGGTTTAACAACTGCAGAATATACTAAATTTGATGGTGGTCTTTTTGGAGCTCCTGGAAAAAATTATTCCAACAATGTAGGTATTTCCTTAAGTAACACTTTTGAAGCTAAAATGATAGATAAAGAAAGTAAAAAAGGTGAATCAAAAAAGGTAATGCTTTTAAATAATTTAAACTTTTCTACCAGTTATGATTTTACTGCCGATTCATTAGCATGGTCACCTATGCGAGTTAGTGGAGGAACCCAATTTTTTAAAGATAAATTAAATTTGAATTTTGGTGCTACATTTGATCCCTATGCAATTGACAATGCTGGAAAAAGAATTAACACTTTTAATATTGATAATGGTGGTAGTTTATTTAGAATGACAAGTGCTAATATGACCATGAATTATGCTTTTTCAAGTACAGATGGTGAAGGTAAATCAAATAAACAGAATCAAAATAATGGTGGAACTGGTGATGATTTATTTGGAAGAAACACCGATCTAAGTGATACTCGTCAAAGTTTATTTGATAAAGACGATGAAAATAAAGAAGAAAAAAATATTGAATGGTATAATACAAAATTGCCTTGGGATTTACGCCTAGCCTATTCAGTTACCTATAATAATGCTAATCGACAAGATGAAATATCTTCTCATTCAGTAATGGCATCTGGAAATGTTGAGCTAGCACCTCGTTGGAAAGTTGGTTTTTCATCAGGATACGATTTTAAACAAAAAGGTGTTACGTTTACTCAATTGCGTTTTGAAAGAGACTTAGAGAGTTGGCGCATGAGTTTTAATTGGGTTCCATTTGGTACCAATACCTATTGGGGTTTCTTTATTGGTATTTCATCTTCTGTTTTAAGCGATATTAAATATGATAAGCGTCAATTACCAGATCGCGTATTCCAATAGAAATTAACCTTAATTTATTTACCCTAAACTTATGAAAAAAATAATTTATACCGAAAATGCACCCGCACCAATAGGTCCATACAACCAAGCTGTACTTATAGGAACTACACTTTATACTTCTGGACAAATTGCGCTTAATCCTCAAACGATGGAATTGGTTTTAGATGATATTGAAACCGAAACCAAACAAGTTATGGAAAATATGAAAGCGGTTTTAGCAGCTGCAGAAATGACTTTTGAAAACGTAGTAAAAACATCTATTTTTATTATGAATATGGAAGATTTTAGTCGAATCAATGCTGTTTACGGAGCCTATTTCAATGAAGCAACTGCTCCTGCTAGAGAAACTGTTCAAGTTGCTTGTTTGCCAAAAAACGTAAACATAGAAATTTCAATGATTGCTATTAAATAAAGAAAGATTATCATCATAAAAAAATCCGTTACAAATTCATGTAACGGATTTTTTATTTGATTGATATTGTATTATTTTCTTAAATCAAAACGATCTAAGTTCATAACTTTTGTCCAAGCAGCTACAAAATCTTTAACAAATCTTTCTTTGTTATCATTTTGCGCATATACTTCAGCCAAAGCTCTTAATTCTGAGTTAGACCCGAAAATTAAATCAGCACGAGTTGCAGTATATTTTGTTACTCCAGAAGTTCTATCTTTTCCTTCAAAAACTTCTTTCTTATCATCCATTGCACTCCAAGCGGTACTCATATCTAATAAATTAACGAAGAAATCATTTGTTAATTTATCTTTTTGAGTAGTAAAAATACCGTGTTTAGACCCATCGTAATTCGCACCTAAAGCTCTCATACCTCCTACTAAAACCGTCATTTCTGGAGCAGTCAAAGTTAATAATTGTGCTTTATCAACTAATAACGATTCTGTTGGAACTGTATATTGTGTTTTGATATAATTACGGAATCCGTCAGCCATTGGTTCTAAAACTGCCATTCCATTAACATCAGTTTGCTCTTGAGAAGCATCCATTCTTCCTGGTGAAAAAGGAACTTCAACCGTCATACCTGCATTTTTAGCCGCAGTTTCGATACCTACATTTCCAGCTAAAACAATTAAATCCGCTAAAGAAACTTTTTTATCTTTAGATTTCGCATTAAAATTAGCTTGAATTTTTTCTAAAATTGGCAACACTTTATTCAATTGAGCAGGATTATTTACTTCCCAATTTCTTTGTGGCTCTAATCTAATTCGTGCTCCATTAGCGCCACCTCTTCTATCTGAACCTCTATAAGTTGATGCCGAAGCCCAAGCAGTTGTAACCATTTCTTGAATAGTTAATCCTGAAGCAGCAATTTCAGCTTTTAAAGCCGTAATTTCTTTTGCAGAAACTACTTTATGATTTAAAACTGGAATTGGGTCTTGCCAAATTAAATCTTCTTTAGGCGCTTCTGGTCCTAAATAAGAAGATCTCGGACCCATATCTCTATGCGTTAATTTAAACCACGCTTTCGCGAAAGCCAATTCAAATTCTTTTGGATTATCATAAAAACGTTTTGAAATTTTAGAATATTCTGGATCAAATCGAAACGATAAATCCGTAGTTAACATAGTTGGAATATGTCTAATTGATTTATCAAACGCATCAGGAATGATTGCCTTACCGTTTTTTGCAATCCACTGATGAGCGCCTGCAGGGCTTTTGGTCAATTCCCATTCGTTATCGTATAAAATTTTGAAGAAACCATAATTCCATTCTGTTGGTTTAGCTGTCCAAGTTACTTCTAAACCAGACGAAATAGCATCGGTACCTTTACCCGATTTATAAGTACTTTTCCATCCAAATCCTTGTTGCTCAATTCCTGCAGCTTCTGGATCGGCGCCTACATTTGAAGCGGGACCTTTACCGTGTGTTTTTCCAAAAGTATGACCACCTGCGTTTAAAGCTGTAGTTTCCTCATCATTCATTCCCATTCTTCCGAATGTTTCACGAATATCTTTTGCAGCCAATAGCGGATCTGGATTTCCAGCAGGACCTTCAGGATTTACGTAAATCAATCCCATTTGGGTTGCCGCTAATGGATTCTCTAATTTTCCGTTAATCGACCTAGCACTTTCTAAGAATTTGCTTTCAGACCCCCAATACACATTGCTTTCTGGTTCCCACACGTCTTCTCTACCACCCGCAAATCCATAGGTTTTGAATCCCATAGATTCTAAAGCTACGTTACCTGTTAATATCATTAAATCGGCCCAAGAGATCTTGTTCCCGTATTTTTGTTTAATTGGCCATAATAAGCGACGTGCTTTATCTAAATTTACGTTATCTGGCCAGCTATTTAAGGGTGCAAAACGTTGTTGTCCGGCTCTTGAACCTCCACGTCCATCTCCTGAACGATAGGTACCAGCACTATGCCATGCCATACGAATGAATAACGGACCATAATTTCCAAAATCGGCAGGCCACCAATCTTCCGATTGGGTCATTAATGCACTCAAATCGGCTTTCAAAGCTTGGTAATCTAATTTTTGAAATTCTTTAGCATAATCAAAATCACTACCCATTGGGTTCGATTTGTCTGAATTCTGACGAAGCACTTCTAAATTCAGTTGATTTGGCCACCATTCTTTATTTTTATTTACTTGACTGCTTCCTTTTTGTGAAGGCGCTGCAGTCATCGACTGATATTCTGCACTGGCATGCGCAACATCTTTTGAAGCAGCCGTTTTTCCAGTTACAGGACATGTAGCTGCTTGCTGTGCAAATGCAATACTAACCAGAAATAAACTGGATGTTAATAATAGTTTTTTCATAATAATAGAAATTATTGTTTTTACAAAATTGCAACTTAATAGTCAAGGAATTATCAATAATCCAATGTTAATTTTTATACAACTATAAACATAATTGATAATGTTGTTTGTAAATAATCATTATTAACTATTTCAATAAGTTTAATTAAGTAAAGAAAGTATTTCTATGTAACAATTTTGTAATTTAGACAACTCATAAAATTAACATTAATGATTATGAAAAAACAACTATTCTTGATTTTTGCACTTTTCGGTGTATACTTTTCATTTGCTCAAGAAACTACAAGGAGAGATTCACTTCAAGGCGGTTTACGTTTTGAACGTACTTGCTATGATGTCCTTCGATATGATCTAAATATTAAAGTTGATCCGGTAAAAAAATGGATATTTGGAGCAAATGAAATAACATTCAAAGTAATTGAGCCTACTAAAAAAATTCAATTGGATTTGTTTGACAATATGATCATTGATGGTATTACCTCTAAAGAATTTGGTAAGTTAGAAAGTACTCGAGATGAAAACGCCGTTTTCGTTCATTTCAACAAAGCACTAGAAAAGGATAAAACCTACACCATCCGTTTTTCATATTATGGCAATCCAAAAGTAGCTAAAAATGCGCCTTGGGATGGAGGGTTTGTATTTAAGAAAGATAGCAAAGGACTTGATTTTATAGGGGTAGCTGTACAAGGAACTGGAGCAAGTCTCTGGTATCCTTGTAAGGATTCGCAAAGCGATGAACCCAACTTAGGTGCTTCTATTAAAGTAGCTGTACCAAACGGATTAATGAATGTTTCGAATGGTCGTTTTTTAGGATCAAAAGATTTGGGTGATGGCTACACAAGATGGGATTGGGAAGTAAAAAATCCAATCAATAATTATGATATTACACTAAACATTGCAGATTATGTTCATATACATGATCAACATAACGGATTGGATTTAGATTACTATGTATTAAGAGAAAATGAAGAAAAAGCGCGTAAACATTTTGAAGCCGATGTTAAACCAATGTTAGACTGTTTTCAATTAAAATTTGGAAAATATCCTTTTTGGGAAGATGGTTACAAGTTAGTTGAAACACCTTACTTAGGAATGGAGCATCAAAGTGCTGTTGCCTATGGTAATAAGTTTAAAAAAGGCTATATGGGCTATGATTTATCAGGAACGGGTGTTGGGATGAAATTTGATTATATTACTATTCACGAAACCGGTCACGAATGGTTTGGAAACAGCATTACCAGCAAAGACATTGCAGATATGTGGATACACGAAGGATTTACCACCTATACGGAAACCGTTTTTATCGAATGTACCCAAGGTTATGACGCTGCCATAAAATACGTTAATGGCCAATCGAGAAACATTCGCAACGACAAACCAATTATTGGAAAATTTGGTGTCAATAGAGAAGGATCTGGCGATATGTATTACAAAGGTTCACTCCTATTAAATACCTTGCGACATGTCATTAATAATGATGAAAAATGGTGGTCGTTATTATTGAAATATGCCGAAACATATAAAAAACAAATTATTGATACACCAACTGTAATTGCTTTTTTCAATAAAGAATCTGGATATAATTTAACGCCTATTTTTAATCAATATTTAAATTACACTACACTACCTCAATTAGAAATTAAAGCACAAGGTACTAGTTTTCAGTATCGCTGGGTAACGGAAGAACCTAATTTTAATATGCCAATTGATATTGAAATAGGTTCGAAAAAAATAAGACTTGAACCTTCGAATGATTGGAAAAAATCTAAAGAACCGATTAGTTCGTTGGAAGAAATTAAGGTATTAACCGACAAATTTTATATAAAAACAATCAAATAGTAAATTATAACCCTATTAAAAGTAGGGTTTTTTTTATGTTTATTTTATCTGTTTCGGTACGGATGAATTTCGGAATAAAATAAATTGCTTTAGGCTGTTCATATTTTTCTAAGTCCTTATATGTATCATCTTTGATTGCAACAGGTTCTCCTTCAATTACAAGTATAACCTTTTGTCCTAAAATTTCGTCAGCTACACCTGCGATGAAAAACGGTTGACTTAGATATAATGATAACTTGGCTTCAATTTGTTCTGGAAATAGTTTTACTCCTCCACTATTAATAACATGATCATATCTCCCCTTCCATTTGAATGTATTTGGTGAAGTAATTTCTACAATATCATTCGTTATAATAGTGTTTACTGAAATGGATGGAATATTGATTACTAAACAATTTCGATCATCGTTGCTAATCGTAACATTGGGCAATACATTAAAATCATCAGCACCTACACGCTTAGCAGCTATATGTGTAATGGTCTCTGTCATCCCGTAAGTTTCATATATTTCGGAAGGTAAACACTGTAATTGCTTAGAAAGCAAACCAGAAACGGGAGCGCCACCAATTATTATCTTTTTAAACTGACTTAATTTTTCAATACTCTGTTGGGCTTGTAAGGGAACTAAAGCCACAAAATCATACACCTTATTTGAACATAAATGATCCAAAGTGGAAGAAGACGGAATAATATCTAATTCTAAACCAATAATAAATGTTCTAACCAACATCATTTTACCTGCTATATATCGAGAAGGCAAACATAGTAAGGCTTTGTCTCCAGGATGTAAATTAAAAAAATTGGCAGTAGCAAGAGCCGATTCAACCATGGCTTGTTTTGAAATTGAAATTAACTTTGGAGTTCCGGTAGTCCCAGAAGTTTGCAATTTTATAGTTTCTGAAGGATCTAACCAATCTAAAATAAAAATCCCAATTTCTTTTTCAAATTCTGCTCCTTCTTTAATATAACTGTAGGCCAAATCAAATAAACCTTCACGATCAAAATGATCTCCATTTATTTTGAATGAATTATGAAAATTATGAAAAGTAGGCAACATAGAATAAAATTAATTAAAGTGATGAAACATTTTTGGAGCCTATTAATTTATCTTTCCAATTATTCCATTTATATATTTTGGAGAAAAAATAAACTAAAATTGGAAATAAAACTAAAACCGGGAAAAAGACTTCAAAATCTATTGAAGGCTCAGATACATCTTTAAAAATAGAGTGCGTTTGAAAAACTGTATAATCTGAAGTGAGTAGCAAAGAAGCAATCATATTATTTGCAGCATGAAAACCTAGAGCTAATTCAGTTCCTTCATCCATTAAAGTGATAATTCCTAAAAACAAACCTGTGCCTATGTAATATACCAAAAGTACATAACCCATTTTCTCAATTTCAGGATTAAAAATATGCATAGTACCAAAAATTACTGAAGTCATTACAAGCGGAAACCATTTATTTTGAGCCAAATTATAAAATCCTTGCATTAAATATCCTCTAAACACTAATTCTTCGGTAGATGTTTGAATAGGCATAAAAATTAATGTGATACAACATAAAATAAGAAAGGGAACTAACTTAAATTGGAGAATTAATTCGCTTGAATCATTCATGTAACTTATAAAAAATAATAGTAGCGAAATGAAAGTCCATACACCAAAAGACACAAAAAAACGCTTCCAATCAATTCTATCTCTTGATGTTATAATTGTAATAAAACGCTGATGATGCACTTTTGTAACCACAAAATACAATCCTACAAAAGCAAATACAAAAGTGAGTAATACAAAAAACAGAAAAACATTAGAGTCAAATAACGTATATAGTTCTTCGTTTGATGCTGGAATTTTTCCTGAAAATAATACCGCAATACTCATTGGGATTTGTCCAAAAAAAGCGGCAAGAACAATTAAAAGCGAACCAGCTATGTATTTTAAAAAATTCAAAAACTTTGATCCAAAATTAGTTTCTTTTTGAAATGCTTGATTTATAAACATACTAGATATATTACATTTGTACTTTAATCTAACAAAAATACAAAATGATTACCATTTACCATAATTCGAGATGCACCAAATCTAGAGAAGGTTTATGCGAAATTGAACTTTTACAGCAACCTTTTACCATTCGTAATTATATGATTGATCATTTTACTTCAGATGAATTAAAAGAGGTAATTAAAAAATTAGGAATATCACCAATAGAATTAGTGCGTACCAAAGAATCTGTTTGGATTGAAAATTATAAAAACAAAGAATTAAGCGCTGCAGAAATTATTGAAGCCATGCTAAAACATCCAAAGTTAATTGAACGGCCAATCATTGTTTTTGGAGAAAAAGCGATCATTGCCCGACCAAAAGAGCGAATTAAAGAACTAATTCGATAGTTTTAACAAAGATTTAGGAATTAAAGGATAAACCTCAGAGTAAATTTGCGGTCATATAAATAAAAACCATTTATGAAAAACACTTTTTTATTACTAGTAATTTCACTAGTAATTTCATTTACAACTGTTGCACAAAAACCTTCAGAAAAAAAAATAACGATTAGCGGAAAAGTTATCGAAAAAGGAAACAAAATTGCCGTAGAATATGCAACTGTTTCTTTTAAAAACATTACTTCTAACCAACTTTATGGCGCAATGACCGATGCTACAGGGTTGTTTACATTTGAAGTGCCAGCTGGTGATTATACAGGAGTAATTGAATTAATGTCCTATAAAAAAGTAACTATTCCTCAGAAAAAAATTACCGAAAACACCTATTTAGGAGCATTTGCATTAGAAGCAGATATTTCACAATTGCAAGACGTTGTGGTAATTGCTGAAAAGTCTACCGTAGATATTAAATTAGATAAGAGAGTTTACAATGTAGGAAGAGATATGATGGTTAAAGGCGGAACAGTGAGTGATGTCTTAGACAATGTTCCTTCGGTTACAGTAGATACAGAAGGCAATGTAGCACTTCGTGGAAACGAAAATGTAAAAATATTAATCGATGGAAAACCTTCTGGTTTAGCGGGTATCAATGTGGCAGATGCCTTAAAATTATTACCTGCTGATGCTGTTGAAAAAGTTGAAGTAATTACAAATCCATCGGCACGATATGATGCTGAAGGCGGTGGTGGTATCATTAATATTGTACTTAGAAAAGGAAAATCAAATGGAATTAATGGGTCTATTATAGTTTCGGCAGGTGATCCAGAAACGTATAGTGTAAGTACAAGTTTAAATAAAAAAGGAACCAATTTTAATTTGTTTTCAAACTTTGGATACAACTATAGAAATAATCCTGGTAACTCTTTAACCAATGCCGAGTATTTTAACTCAAATGGTACAACAAGCCGTTTTATTAATGAAAGACGTACAAACGAGCGATTTAGTGAAGGTTATAATGCTAATTTTGGAATTGATTTAAATTTAAGTAAATCATTAACTTGGACAAATGCTATTACCTTTAGAGAAAGTAATGGTGAAAATCCAGATAATGTTTTCTTTTATAATTTTGATGCATTATACAATCCTACATTTGTTAGAAATCGTTTAAATGATGCAAAAAGTGACGAATTTAGTATTGAATATTCTTCGAATTTTATAAAAAAATTTAAAGCTGATGGTCATCAATTAAATGTTGATTTAGCAGTTTCTCAAAATAGAGAAAACGAAAATGCAACGATTACGGATCAAATTCTTGGAAATCCATCTTCTTTATTTACAGAAGCTACAAGTAACAAACAATCGCAACAACGCAATCTTTTGCAAGCTGATTATGTATTGCCTATTGGAAAAGACGGCCGATTTGAAGCAGGATATAGAGGAAGCTTTCAGAAAAATTTAACCGAATTTGAAATAACGCCAGCATCTGCCTACACAAATACACTTGAATATAACGAATATGTTAATGCGTTTTATACGCAATATGGATCAAAAATTAATAAGTTTTCCTATTTTCTAGGTTTGCGATTTGAAGACAGTAATATTGATGTAAATTCTTTAACATCAAATAATTACAACAATAAAAGATATAATAATTTCTTTCCATCGGCAACAGTAAATTATGAAATTTCCGATAAAAGTTCATTAAGCCTTAGCTATAGTAAAAGAATCAATAGACCTAGAGGACGATTTTTAAATCCGTTTTCTACTTATTCAAGTAATATTAATGTCTTCCAAGGAAATCCTGACATTGATCCATCATTAACCGATGCAATTGATTTAGGATTTTTGACCAAATGGGATAAACTAACATTTAGTACTTCAGCTTATATTAATGTAACCAATGATTCCTTTCAATTCATTAGAAAAGAGTCGGGTCAATTTGTTGAAGGAGTGCCTGTTATTATTAGTACTCCAATTAACTTAGCAAAAGAATATCGTGCAGGTTTTGAATTTAACTTAAACTATACTCCTTATAAATGGTGGCGTTTGAACGGAAATTTTAATATGTTTCGCAATGAAACGCAAGGAAATTATAACTATATAAATTATTTAGGGACAGCTGTAAGTCAAAATTTTGATAACACCGCTTTAACTTGGACTTCACGTGTGAGTTCAAAAATTAATTTACCCTACAAAATAGATTGGCAAACAAATGTATCTTATGAAGCGCCTCAAACAACAGCACAAGGAAAGCGTTTAGGTAATTATGGAATTAATCTTGCTTTTAGTAAAGATGTTTTAAAAGACAAAGGAACAATTGCATTTAATGTTAGTGATTTATTTAATTCGAGAAAACGAATTATTGAAACAAACATTGAAAATGTAGTAAGCTCATATAGTGAAATGCAAATGAGAGTACGTCAAATAAATCTTTCCTTTACCTATCGTTTTAACAAACAAAAAAATGATAGAGATAAACCAAGACGAGAAGAAGGTGGCGAAGGTGAATTCATGGGCCAACCATAATTAACTCAAATAAAAAAAGTCCCGAATTTATCGGGACTTTTTATTTTCAGGTAAAAATTTAATTTTTACGCTTCTTTGTTTTTGTTTCTTCTCTCTTTAATCAATTCTATGATAGCACCGCCCAACCAATATTGAACAAATCCTACTAAGAAAATCATCAACCAAAAACCAATGGTTAATATGGTTAAGAAAAGTAAAAAACCTAGGTACTGTTGAAATTCAAACATGATTTTTCCGGAATTTATGAATTCTTGTCAAAGATAATAGGAATATTTATTTTGAACAATAGATTATTGATTTTTTTTATATCAAATCAGCCTTAAAACCATTTTTTAACTTTAAAATAAGCAAACATAAAGAAAACCGTTAAAATCATTACTCCCCAAATAATAAAGTAGCCATTCTCCCACTCTAATTCAGGGAAATTCCTAAAATTCATTCCGTAAACACCTACAATGAATGTCAAGGGCAAGAAAAACATCGAAACAACGGTCAACGTTTTCATTACTTCATTCATCTTATGATTTTGTGCCGAAAAGAAATAATTAGATGAACTATCTAGCGTACTCAAATCGGATTCAATTTGTTCTAATAACTCTAAACACTTTTGATGCAGTCTAGAGAAAAAAGAATAATTTTCTTGCTCTATCGAATTAAAAACATTGTCATCTTTAATAGTTTTAATGGAGTATAATGAGTCACGCAACGGAATAATCGATCGTTTTAAAAAGTTTAAATTATCTCGATGCTTTTCTAAATGCTCTAACGTTTCTGGCTTTGTATTTATTTTAATTAAATTGATTAAGTTATCTATTTTATCTTCTTCACTTTCAAGGGTAATGTAGAAATTTTCAATTATAGCATCAAGTAATAAATACAGTAAAAAATCAGCTTTTTTGGATCTTACGATACCCGAATTGGCACGAATTCGTTCCCTAATATGCAAAAAGAAATCACTTCTTTTTTCTTGAAATGAAAGTAAAACGTGATCTTTTAAAATGAAACTAATTTGCTCAATACTTATATTATCTGAAGATTCCATGGGTAAAAGCGATTTTACATTGAAAAATAAAACATCACTATACTCCTCTAATTTTGTTCGTTTAGTAGTATTTAAAATATCACCAATTATAAAATTATCCGCTCCAAATCGTGTTCCGATAGATTGAATAATTTCAGTATCATTCAAACCGTGAACATTGAGCCAATTGACTTTTGTATAATCTATATGCGACTGTATTTCCTTTTCCGTCAATTGATGAAACTCAGTAATATCATCAACATTATACACAAATAATTGTAATTCTGTAACAGTATCTTTATGTATCCCTGTATATTCTAATACGGAAGGCTGTACTTTTCGTCCTTTTTTGTATTTAATTTTTCTCAAAACAAATAAATTTTGACATAAAGATAGGAGTTTTTAAAAATGAGAAGTATTTTTACTCAAATTTATTTTAATGAAAACATTATTCATCAATATAAAAGAACTTTTACAAGTTAGAGAACAGCACATTGATAAAGTTTCTGGTACTGATATGTCGGTGTTACCAAAAATTGAAAATGCATTTCTTTTGGTCGAAGATAATATCATTCTCGATTTTGGTCCGATGGAAAATTGTCCAGCACTTCAAAATGCAATTACCATTGATGCAACCGACCGCGTTGTACTTCCTACATGGGTTGATAGTCACACTCATATCGTTTATGCCGGCAACAGAATTCAGGAGTTTGTAGATAGAATCAACGGACTTTCATATGAAGAAATTGCCAATCGAGGTGGCGGAATTTTAAATTCAGCTAAAAAACTAAATGAAACTTCAGAAGACGAAATTTACGAACAATCAAAAGCAAGATTAGAAGAAATCATGCAACAAGGAACGGGTGCCGTTGAAATAAAATCGGGATATGGATTATCGGTGGATGGTGAAATCAAAATGCTACGCGTAATTAAACGTTTAAAAGAAAATTATCCTATTGCAATTAAAGCAACTTTTCTAGGCGCTCATGCTTTTCCGCTAGAATACAAAGAAAATCATGCTGGTTATATCGATTTAATTATCAATGAAATGTTACCAAAAATTGCTAATGAACATTTAGCAGATTACATCGATGCTTTCTTAGAAACGGGTTATTTTTCAGTTGATGAAACCATTAAAATAATGGAAGCCGGAAAAAAATATGGCTTGCCTGCAAAGATTCATGTAAACCAATTTACGGCTATTAATGGTATTAAAGCGTGTGTTGATAATGATGCCCTATCGGTAGATCATCTTGAACTTGTAACCGATGAGGATTTGGATGCTTTACATAACAGTAACACAATGCCTGTAGCGCTTCCAAGTTGTTCCTATTTTATCAGTATTCCCTATACTCCAGCCCGAAAAATAATTGATGCAGGATTACCTTTAGCTCTAGCAACAGATTATAATCCTGGAACAACTCCATCAGGTAATATGAACTTTGTGGTGGCAACTGCTTGCATTAAAATGAAAATGACACCAGAAGAAGCAATCAATGCATCTACAATAAATGGAGCTTATGCAATGGGCGTTTCTGCAACGCACGGCAGTATTACTAAGGGAAAAAGAGCAAATATAATCCTAACTAAACCAATCAAAAGTTTTTATGAATTACCCTATGCTTTTGGAACCAATCTAATTGAAAGAGTAATGATTGAAGGACAATTTATTTAATTATGATAAAAACCATTATTCTTGTAGGCTTAGGCGGCGCAATTGGCAGTATATTACGC
>JAGOAL010000054.1 GCA_017983975.1 Flavobacterium sp. | reverse complement strand
CAAATGTAACGTTCTTTTAATCTCGTGTTTTCAAATCTTTAATCAAACCACAACATACCTATCCGACATATAGCGCTTAATAGAATATCGTGTTTTCAAATCTTTAATCAAACCACAACTAGTCGCAGCTATTAGTTACATACCATATCAATATCGTGTTTTCAAATCTTTAATCAAACCACAACGTACGTGGAACAGTTAATAGAAATGCTTCTAATATCGTGTTTTCAAATCTTTAATCAAACCACAACGGAGTGGGCTAAAAAGCCGAAACTCCCTTGTGGTTTGAGCTGTTTAAACGTTTGAAAAGTATGTCAATGAACTTTTTAAAAATTCTGTCTGCCAATGATAGTGACTATTTCAATTTCATCACCAATAATATTATAATATATAGTATCTACACCGCAAACACAAAATCGTTCTACGCTTTTATAATTTGTAACTATTGGAAACAAGTTTGGATTTGACGCAATTTTTTCAAAACAAACATGTAACAATATAAAATATTTTTCTGCTTGTGTTTCTCCAAATCTATAATCTCCATATTCATAAATTCGCCTTAAATCTTCTTTTGCCTCTACTGTTAAAAAATAACTATACGACATTTAATCTTTTTTTGAACTCGGCTAACATTTCTTCTTTTGTTTGTTTTGGAGCACGACCACTTTTTATACCGCTATCTATTTTCATTTGCACATACTCATGATAGGCATCTCGTTCACGAGCTTGTTTGATTAAATAATTTACCGCTTCGCTTTTGCTTGTAAATTCTTCCTTAGCTACTTGTTCTTTTAACCATTGATCGTTTTGATTGGCTAAAGTGATGCTTTGTCGTGCCATGATATTTTTTATTTAGTGGTGTAAATATACACCAAATATAATTGTTTTACAACTTTTGAATTTTTCCGGAAACTGAAATTTTTACTTTGATTGGATTATGATTTCTCCAACCAGTTTTCCCATCTCCAAAACTTTGAATTCTTTTAAACACAGTTGAATTAGTATCTTTATTTTGAGTAGCATCTGGACTTAATCTAAATTCATAAAACATTTGAGAAAGTGTTTGAACCTTAAATAAATGCTCTTTTAAAATTTCATAATCTGGATTTTCCCAATTGATTTCATCTTCGTTTAAACCTAATAAAAACATATCGTTGATATGTAATGTAGTTACAATTTCTTTTCCATCTATTGGTAATTGATAAGCAGATTGTCCTGTACGTTTACGTTCAACCACTGTCCAGAATGTAACTACTTCTTCTTTTAAGTTTCCTTTTTCGTCTTTGTAAATTAATACGTGATGGTTATTTCTCGGATTTACCCATTGGTTTACTTTTTCTTTCAATTTTTCGGCACCACCAATGTTTTCTTTTATTCTTACTTTTAAAATTGGAACGGGTGCACCATTTTTATTAGGTAAGAAAATTTGTGGTTGCTTTATTCCGTTTTCATCTACAATAAAAAAAGTATTAGCAGGAATATTACCTTTAACAAATCCTCCTAATTCTTGGATTTTTTTTCTGATTAATAATTTAATCGATTCGTCTACTACTTTATCCAATTGCTTTTCTGTGGTTAAAGAATCAATTGCTTTTCTCACATGAAATGCTTCTTCTCCGTTGAAATTTCGTTTACCATAAACAGTTTCTTTATGCAATTGCCCACGAGCTGCAACTCCTTTGTTGATATATTTTTTTCCGTTTTTTTCAACTGTTTTAAATTGAACAGTAATATCATTAGAAACCTTTTTATGAGAAATCAATATTTTTTCAACTGCTTTTTCCGCATCGTATCGAAATGATTCCCAAGGCAAAGGGAAATTTTTTAATTCTGAATTTCTGTTATAGCGGTTCCATTTTGATAATTCTTGCACATAAGAAATTTTAGTACATGCCATTACCAAAGCATCCACAGCGTGATGGCGATGATCATCTCTTGTTTTCTCGTTTTCATCATTCAAAATATTATTCATACCCCATTTCTGACGCAAGTTTGATGTAGCTTGACCTGGAGAAATAATAACGTTTTTACAAATTCTCGATAAATAGTTTTTGGCTTCCTTACTTATATATCTTGTATCATTTAATTGTCGAGACGAAAAATCATCATCGAACTTAATCTGAACAAAACGCTTAAATTTTTGATACGCACTCGGATATTCTTTAGTTTCAGAAAATAATTTTAACGCTCTTTCTTTTATGGAAGACCAATTAGCTTCATCATTTCCATAGAACTCAAAAGGAGTTTTGTTACCTTTTTTACGGTTTTCATCTGCATAGCAAAGCGTTTTATTTGAAAAACTATCATTCAAAGAACGACTCCAAGGATGAATATGCTCAATCTGCACTTCACCAGAAAATAATTGAGTTACAGAAATAGGTTTTCCTGTATACGGACAAGTACGTTTACATTCTTCCCATAATTTATAAAGTAAAATGTTATCATGAGTAATTCTTTGTCCTTCTTCTAATAATCTTGCTTTTACTCTATCATTTTCTCTTTCTAATCGTTTTTGTTCTCTACGAATTTTATTACGCTGTGATTTTGAGATTTTTAAATCACGCGCCATTTCAACTTTTATTTCGTCAATCTTGCCGTGTTCATCAATTAACTCATTAACTAATTTTCGTAGTTCAAACAAAGCTGTAATTACAATTGGATTTCGAATAGCTTGAATTGCTGCATCTGCATCTTTTCCAACTGGTAATTTTTCTAATAATTCAGTTGCATCAACTGTAGCAGAATGATGATATAATTTTCGTAATTGATTATCTGAAATATTGTAATCATTTCTAAGAATATCTTTAATAATATCTATAAATCCACCTTTATTTTTAGAACGAACTATATCATAAACATTATCAGTCAAAAAATTTCTTTTCTCATCAGACAACCTTTCCCATTCTGAACCAAAAACATTTTTAATCCCTCCTAATACAACGGCAACATCGTATGTAAATCCAGATTTTAAATATGGTAAGATGTTCGATATTGCTTTTCTACTCAAACTAGAATATCCATCTTTCACATTAAATTCTGCAATAGATTTTGCTTGTTCTTCGGTGAAATTCCAATTTTTAATAGCATATTCATTTAGGTTAGATTTACTGTCAAAGAAATACAGGACATGCCAAATATCTTCTTGTTCTTTATCAGAAAATTCAAACCATTTTTTACCAAAGTATTTCTTATTGGATAAATTAGAAATGGTATATGTTCCTACTATTTTATCATCATCTTTGTAGTTGAATTTGAATTCAGTACTTTCTTTACCAATTATTTTTCTGATTTTTTTAAAGTCTGGCTTTTCATTGGCATACAAAAATTCAGCTATTTTTTCTTTTTCATCTTGCGTAATTTTCTTTCCGTTGTATTCAACTGTATTTACCCATTGCCAAACTCTGAATTGTTCAAAAGGAATGGCACTTATTGGACATTTGGTTTTGGTTGGTTCAAAAGAACAATTACCAACTAAATGCTTTTGTGAACGCAATGGACGTTGATGAAATAAAATTCCATCATCTGGATATTGGTCTAATTTTCTACCTCCAAATTTGGTTTTTAAATCATACGTTAATTCCGAATGATATTGAGCTTGTTTGTCCCATATCAATTCAAACTCTTCTACATACATTTTCCTAGTTGTATATCTATTTCTTATTCGTTTAAGTCCATCTTGAAAGGGTTGATTATATTTAGGATAAATTTCAAACAAATAAGAACCAAGTGTTTTTTCTTGAATTTTTTCTTGAGTTTCAGTTATTCCAATTTTTCCTTCTTTTGGATTTCCTTTAAAAATAGCTCCATCATCGCTTCCTCCTTTTCTGCTATTGCTTAAAAACCCACGTCTTTGAATTAAATGATAAAAAATTCTACCAATTTCTTCTAAAGATAATTTTTCATTTAACCCCTTTTGACGTAATTCATAAGGATTTAAAGCAAACCAATTAGCTAATTTTTCAGATGGAAATTCTTTAGTCTTCTTCCAATCTTCAAAATCACTTGCAACCATTGGGCACATTTTATTTTCTGAAAGTGCTTTTAACAGTACTTTCTTTCTTAGTTTCCTTCTAAAAAATTGACGTCTTACTCCTCTTGCTCCAGTTCTTCCAGCGTTTTTAGAAATTTCTCTTCCTTCTCCTTCTCCAAGGTTTTCAACTCCCATTGGAAAAATTCGACTTCCTATACCTATAATTTTATTTTGAACATCATTAATCAATGCCCATCCAATACTATTAGTACCTAAATCTAACCCTAATATTTTTGCCATAGTAATTTCTTAGTAATATGACGCAAATTAATACATATATTTTAAAAAATAATATTGTTAAATTAAAAATTTTATTTTATGTTTGTACCTGATTAAACTTTCAAATCTTTAATCTTATCACAATAAGGCTATATGCCGTAGATGAAAATCTTAAGTCCTGCTTCGGTGGGACTTTTTTTATTACTTTTGTATCAAATTTTCATTATGAAACCTACCACTTTCGGCAAACTTTATTTGATTCCGTGTACCTTGTCTAACCCTGGAGAAACTACTGTTCTTCCAGAAGATGTTTTACCACAAACTGTTAAAAGAGTAATTGATTTTATTGATTACTACATCGTTGAGAATGAAAAAACAGCTCGTAAATTCATCAAAAGTATTCATCCAGATAAAAAACAACCCGAACTAAAAATAAATATCCTTAATAAACATACTGAAATAGCAGCCCATACTGAATTTATTCAACCTCTTTTAAATGGTGAGAACATGGGTTTATTGAGCGAATCAGGTTGTCCAGGAATCGCTGATCCGGGTGCTGTGATTGTGAAATTGGCACATGAAAAAGGAATTCAAGTAGTACCGTTAGTGGGTCCTAGCTCCATTCTATTAGCCCTTATGGCAAGTGGAATGAACGGTCAAAGTTTCGCTTTTAACGGTTATTTACCTATCGACAAAAACGATAAAAAACAAGCGCTTAAAATGTATGAGCGCCTATCGCAAGAGAAAAATCAAACCCAATTGTTTATTGAAACGCCTTATCGAAATAATAAATTGATGGAAGATTTATTGCAATTATTGCAACCAAGCACTCTTTTATGTATTGCTTGTGATATTACTTTACCAACTGAATTTATTAAAACAAAAACCATTAACGAATGGAAAAAAGAAAAGGCCGATTTACATAATCGACCTTGTATTTTTATAATTCACAAAATGTAATTTATTCTAAATTCACCTTTGCTTCAGCATCGGGTTCAATATGAGAAATATCGTAACCGGCAAATTTTCGAATATAACTTGAAATTGAAGTTCCAAAACCATCTCTAAAACCTTTTCTTCCGTTACTTCGTAGGTATTTTTTAACAGAGCCAGCACCACCAAGATGAGCTGCAGCTAAAATTCCCGATTCGGTAATTTCCACACCATTAATTACTCTTCCAGAATATCTTTCGATTTCTTTTCTTAAAATCCATTTGTGACGAGCAATTAAGGCTTTAAAAGCTTTGTCTTGCCAATTACTATTCTGTAAAAATTCTTGAAAATCGTAGATACCCACAGTGCGAAGTGCACTTTTTCCAAATTGGTACTTACCCATGTAACCGTAAGGATTTACTAAGTGTAATATACCTCTTGACTCTCTGTAAGCCATTTTTTGAGCAAAACCTTGGTATGTTTTCCCAATAAGTGGAACTTTGATTTCCACTTCATCGTTTTCAAATTGATTCGGAACATGGTAAACCATTATTTCGTTATCGTCTAAATGAAAACCTTCAATTTTTTCTGTTTCAATGGTTATAAAACCTGAAGAAACTACTAATACTAGGAGTGTCAATCCTAAAATGTATGACCCTTTTTTTATCATCAATTGTTATTTCTCAGCGTCTGTCACCCATCTGAAATTACTGCGACAAATATACAAAAAAAATTATAATATTGATTTACAGAGCGTTAATATTTTCTAAAAGTAAATATGAAGTCTTTTATAGTACTATTAATACTAAAAATTAGTTCCCTTTAAAATTTACAATTTAATACCCAATTTGTTTACCCAAGCTGCATACTTTTTGGCATTAATCATATGTGCTTCATAAGTAGTTTCAAAAGCATGATATCCAGGTCTATTTGGATCGGCACAAAAATAAATAAAGTTGTGTTTTTCAGCATTCAAAACGGCATCAATAGCAGAAATATCAGGCATTGCAATAGGTCCTGGTGGTAAACCTTTATTAATATAAGTATTATATGGAGACTTTACGAATAGATTACTACCTCCTACTCGTTTTATGATTTGGTCAAAATCGCCCGATTTTTCTTTAATTGCATAAATCACTGTTGGATCGGCTTGCAAAGGCATATCTTGTTGAATTCGATTTAAATAAGCTCCAGCAACTCTTGGTCTTTCATCTGCTTTTACCGTTTCTTTATGCACAATAGATGCTAATGTATAGACTTGTGCAGGTGTCATATTGAGTGCTTTTGCTTTTGCTAATCGTTCTGCATTCCAAAATTTCTTATGCTCTTTAGCCATTTTATCGGCTATTTTTTTGGCAGAAACGTTCCAATAAAATTCATAACTATTTGGAATAAATAGCGTTAATGCAGTTTTTTTAGTCAATCCATTTTCTAACATAAAAGTTTCATTAGTAAAAGCTTGATTTAATGCTAATGTATCAGGCTCTAGTTGGGTTGCTAAACGTAGCATTAATTTTGTCAGTGTTTCTTGATTATTAAATGCCACGGTAACCGGAACATTCAATCGCAAACTTCTTACCATGTCAAAACTGGTCATGTCTTTTTTAAACAAAAACTTTCCTGATTTTACATTAGTACTGTAATTTCTTGAAGTAGCAACGAAATCAAACTTTTCAAAATCTTTAACGAGTGGACTCACTATTTCTTTTACTTGTTCATAATTTGCTTCTGTAGGAATATAAACATACACTTCTTCTTGAGAAAATTGGGTATTATGTGTAAATGCATTTATATAAACATAAACTCCTATAATTGAAGCCACTACGATTCCTGCAACCGCTATAATTGAAATTATTTTTTTTGTATCCAATGGAAATGAATTTAAATTGTTATTGAATTAATTGAAAAAGAAGTTCATCTTTAAAACAGTTTTGTACTCTATTCCAATCTTTTTTTATTCCTATTTTTTGGAAGCCAAATTTAGTAAAAAGTTGCAAACTAATTTCGTTATCACTGCCAATATTTGCATACAATTGATGTAATTGCAACTGTTGAAACGAATAATTAATAACCAACTCTAATGCTTCTGAACCAATGCCTTTATTTCGACTTGCAAGATCTGCAATTACTAAACCTATACCTGCCCTACTATTTTTTGGATCAAAATCAAATAAATCAATTAATCCAATTGCTTTTTGAGAGTCATTTAAACAAATAGCCAATCGCAATTGCTTTGCCTCATAAATATCTTGATGTGCATTTTCTAAATACTGACGAATCAAAAATCGACTATAAGGTGTTTGCGTGTTACTTACATCCCAAACTGATTCGTTGTTTTCTATTTTGTAGATAAACTCTAAATCTTCGGGTTCGAGTGCGCGTAGGTATATGTTGGTTCCTTTTAATGTTATCATTTCAAATTCAATCCCGAAGCTTCGGGACAATTACAAGTTCAAAAATCTAAATCAATCTTTCCTTCAAAAACAAAAGTTGCGGGTCCGATTAAGAAAACGTTGGTGTAATTTCCATTATCT
>JAGOAL010000024.1 GCA_017983975.1 Flavobacterium sp. | reverse complement strand
GCCTTTTACCCAACTGAATACACCGTATCCAGCTTCGGCTTATATTAAAGGTTTTTTGAATACCAAAAACATTTCGGCTTACCAAATGGATTTGGGTATTGAAGTGATTTTAGAATTGTTTTCAAAGAATGGGTTAACACAGATTTTTTCATCCATCCCTCATCATCCATCACCTAACATCCAGAGAATTTATTCCCTAAAAGACAATTACATCAAAACCATTGATACGGTAATTGCATTTCTTCAAGGTAAAAATCCTTCTTTAGCACGTCAAATTTGTGCTGGAAATTTTTTAACCGAAGCATCTCGTTTTGCCCAATTAGATGATATGGAATTTGCTTTTGGTTCAATGGGTTTGCAAGACAAAGCCAAACATTTAGCTACCTTATACTTAGAAGATTTGTCCGATTATATGGTGGAATGTGTAGATGAAAATTTTGGATTCAGTCGCTACGCCGAACGATTGGGTAGAAGTGCCAATTCGTTTGATGAACTTTATGAATATTTACAGGGGGAGCAAACCTTTATCGATGAAATTACCCTTAAAATACTACATAAACGAATTGAAGAAGTTCAACCAAAATTGATTTGTTTTTCGGTCCCTTTTCCAGGAAATTTATACAGTGCTTTTCGATGTGCACAATTTATAAAAACTAATTATCCTACAATTAAAATTGCAATGGGAGGCGGTTTTCCAAATACCGAATTGCGTGAATTAAAAGATAAAAGAGTTTTTGAGTTCTTCGATTTTATTACGTTAGATAATGGAGAACTTCCTTTGGAATTAGTATATAATTCTATTTGTTATGACGAACTAGTTTCAGAATCTCAATTTAAACGCACTTTTCTTCTAGAAAACAATCAAGTCGTTTATAAAAATAATGCAACCAAATCGGATTACAAGCAAAGTGAAGTGGGGACGCCAGATTATTCCGATTTGTTATTAGATAAATACATTTCTGTGATTGAAATGGCCAACCCAATGCACAGTTTATGGAGTGATGGTCGTTGGAACAAACTTACTATGGCCCACGGTTGTTATTGGGGAAAATGTACGTTTTGCGATATTTCTTTGGATTATATCAAGTTATACGAACCTATTGCGGCCAAGATTTTGGTAGATCGAATGGAAGAATTAATCGCTCAAACGGGTGAAAACGGATTCCATTTTGTAGATGAAGCAGCGCCGCCAGCTTTAATGCGAGAAGTAGCTTTAGAAATCATCAAGCGAAATTTAGTCGTTTCGTGGTGGACCAACATTCGATTTGAAAAAAGTTTTACCGCTGATTTATGTTTGTTATTAAAAGAATCAGGTTGTATAGCAGTTTCGGGTGGATTAGAAGTGGCTTCAGACCGATTGTTAGAGTTGATAAAAAAAGGAGTAACAGTTGAACAAGTAGCACAAGTAACCCGAAATTTCACCGAATCAGGCATTATGGTTCATGCGTATTTAATGTACGGTTATCCAACACAAACGATTCAAGAAACGGTAGATAGTTTAGAAATGGTGCGTCAACTGTTTGAATTAGGCGTTTTACAAAGTGGTTTTTGGCATCAATTTGCTATGACTGCACATTCGCCAGTAGGGATGTTTCCCGAAGAATTTGGCGTTATTCCAGAACAAAATGGCACGAGCTTTAGCGAACTGGCAAAGCAAATTACTTTTGCCAATAACGATATCAATTTTAAAGACAAAACTGGAATCAATCATGATAAATTTAGCTTCGGATTAAAAAAATCATTATTCAATTATATGCACGGTATTTGCTTTGATTATGATTTGCAAGATTGGTTCGATTTTAAGATTCCAAAAACAACGATTTCGCCCTATTTTATATATAATTGTCTTGAAAAACCACTAAATTTCACTACGAAACCCAATGCTAAAATTGTTTGGTTAGGAGGAACACCGCAAGTAGAATTTTTTACCAAATCGAAAAAAGGAGCTAGTTGGGAAATGATGAAATTAACGTTTCACAATAAAACACAAACGTTTGATATTTCAGTAAACGCTGATGAAGGAAAATGGTTGGTTAAAACTTTAGAGAAAATTTCGGTTTATTCTGAAAATAAAATGACTTTTTCTCAATTAAAAGCTGATTTTGAAAACCATTTTGAAGATTTTGAGTTGTTTTGGTTTTCTAAACCTATTATTACCTTACAAAACTTTGGATTATTGGCTTTGTAATTCAGCTATACTATTTTTACAATTTTATAAGTTATATCATTTACGAAAACGTTTTCTTTTTGTAAGTTTACGTCCACTAAATAGATACTCTTATGAGCACAAATTATAAACTTTTAGTTAATAATTCAAAAACTTTTGAAGTTACTGAAAGCAATCTTCAACAATTAGACGCAGTTCGGGTTGAAGCAACTAAATTTCACGTCTTAAAAGACAATAAGCCTTACAAGGCTGAATTGGTTTCGGCTGATTTTATTTCCAAAAAATATACTGTAAAAGTAAATAACAACACCTATGAAGTGGCTATATCCGATGCTTTAGATGAATTAATTAAAAGTATGGGAATTGAGAGTGGTAGAACAAAAGTGGTAAACGCTATCAAAGCACCAATGCCAGGTTTAATTTTAGAAATCAACGTTTCGGTTGGACAAGAAGTTAAGGAAAATGATCCATTATTGATTTTAGAGGCAATGAAAATGGAAAACTGTTTCCTTTCACCAAGAGACGGAATAATCAAAGCAATTGCCGTTGAAAAAGGAAACGCGGTAGATAAAGGACAATTGTTAATTGAATTCGAATAGAAATTCTAGTCGCAAAGCCACAAAGATTTTTTATACAAACTTCGTGTCTTCGTGGCAAATTACAACTTAAATTATGAAAGAAATAAAAAAAATATTAATTGCTAATCGTGGAGAAATTGCCATTAGAGTAATGAAAACTGCGAAAAAAATGGGCATTAAAACGGTTGCAGTTTATTCTTCGGCTGATAGAAATGCGTTACATGTTAAATATGCTGATGAAGCGGTTTTAATTGGTGAAGCAGCCTCAAGTCAATCCTATTTAAGAGGCGATAAAATTATTGACGTTTGTAAGGAATTAGGCGTTGATGCAGTTCACCCAGGATACGGATTTTTAAGTGAAAATTCTTCATTTGCAGAGGCTTGTGAAAAAAATAACATTATTTTCATTGGACCAAAGTCGAAAGCAATTGAAATGATGGGAAGTAAATTAGCCGCAAAAGAAGCAGTTAAGGCTTATGGAATTCCAATGGTTCCCGGAACGGAAGACGCAATAACCGATATTGAAGCAGCAAAGAAAATTGCAACTGAAATAGGTTTTCCAATTTTGATCAAAGCTTCAGCCGGAGGTGGTGGAAAGGGAATGCGAGTAGTTGAAAAAGCAGAAGATTTCGTTTCTCAAATGGATAGAGCTATTTCGGAGGCAACTAATGCATTTGGTGATGGTTCGGTTTTCATTGAGAAATATGTTACAAAACCACGTCACATTGAAATTCAAGTGATGGCCGATAGTCATGGAAACATTGTTTATGTTTTTGAGCGAGAATGCAGCATACAACGACGTCATCAAAAAGTGGTAGAAGAAGCTCCATCAGCAATTTTGACACCTGAAAAACGTAAAGAAATGGGTGAGGCCGCAGTGAAAGTAGCAAAAGCTTGTGATTATTTAGGTGCAGGAACTGTTGAGTTTTTGATGGATGCCGATCATAATTTTTATTTCTTAGAAATGAATACCCGTTTGCAAGTAGAACATCCGGTTTCCGAATTGATCTCTGGATTAGATTTGGTAGAATTGCAAATTCGTGTAGCACGTGGCGAAGCATTACCTATGAAACAAGAAGATTTACAAATTAAAGGTCATGCTATGGAACTTCGTGTGTATGCCGAAGATCCATTGAACGATTTTTTACCAAACGTAGGTTTTTTAAGTACTTATAAATTGCCAGAAGGTGACGGAATTCGAGTAGATAATGGAATCGAAGAAGGAATGGATGTGCCGATCTACTATGATCCGATGCTTTCTAAATTGATTACCTACGGAAACACTCGAGAAGAATCTATCGAATTGATGATTAAAGCAATTGATAATTATTTAGTAGAAGGTGTAGCAACAACTTTACCTTTCGGAAAATTTGTAATGGAGCATGAAGCCTTCCGTTCAGGAGATTTTGATACAGGTTTTGTAAAAGCATATTATGATGCCGAAAAATTAAAATCAAAATTAGATACCGAAGCTGAAATTGCAGCATTGATTGCTTTTCAACAATACATTGAAGATCAAAAAATACTTAGATTACCAAATTAAGAGTCTCAAAATATAGCTACAAAGTCAATAAGACTCAAAGTTTTAGTTTTTACTATAACTTTATAGATTA
This sequence comes from Flavobacterium sp., assembly GCA_017983975.1. Lineage (GTDB taxonomy): Bacteria > Bacteroidota > Bacteroidia > Flavobacteriales > Flavobacteriaceae > Flavobacterium. Next base: position 25,546 of record JAGOAL010000024.1, on the reverse strand, counting down.
ATAGAAATTTTGTGTCTTTGCGCCTTAGTGGCAAAAAAAGTATAATATGGAAGATAAAATCAAAATATTAAATAATAAAATTGCTTTAGCCAAATTAGGCGGAGGTGAAAAACGAATTGCTTCGCTTCATGCAAAAAAACGCCTGACAGCAAGAGAACGAGTTGAATATTTATTAGATGAAGGTTCGTTTGAAGAAATTGGGATGTTAGTAACACATCGAACTACCGATTTCGGAATGGACAAAGAAATAATTTACGGAGATGGAGTGATAACAGGCTACGGAACCATAAATGGAAGATTAGTGTACGTTTTTGCACAAGATTTTACCGTTTTTGGAGGCTCGTTATCAGAAACGCATGCCGAAAAAATCTGTAAAGTAATGGATATGGCCGTTAAAAATGGTGCACCAATGATTGGCTTAAACGATTCAGGTGGTGCACGTATTCAAGAAGGCGTTCGGTCTTTAGGTGGATATGCCGATATTTTCTATAGAAATGTTCAAGCTTCGGGAGTAATTCCTCAAATTTCAGCGATCATGGGACCATGTGCTGGTGGAGCAGTTTATTCTCCAGCAATGACCGATTTTACTATGATGGTAGAAAACAACAGTTATATGTTTGTAACGGGGCCAAACGTGGTTAAAACGGTTACCAATGAAGAAGTAACTTCAGAAGAATTGGGCGGTGCTGCAACTCATGCTTCAAAATCGGGAGTTTGTCACATTACGTCTCCAAATGGTGTTGAATGTTTAGAAGATATCAAACGACTACTGACTTATATTCCACAAAACAATCGCGAAACCACTCCAAAATTATCGTTTGAAGTAGGAGATGAAACGCGACTAAAATTGGATTCACTTGTCCCAGATAGTGCTAATAAACCTTATGACATGCACGAAGTCATTACCGGGATTATTGATGAAGATTCGTTTTTTGAAATTCATGCAGCTTTCGCCGAAAATATTATCGTTGGTTTTGCTCGTTTAGGAGGTAGAAGTATCGGAATTGTTGCCAACCAACCTATGGTATTAGCAGGATGTTTAGACGTCAATAGTTCTATTAAAGGGGCTCGATTTGTTCGTTTTTGCGATTGCTTTAATATTCCTTTATTAGTATTGGAAGACGTTCCAGGATTTCTACCAGGAACCGATCAAGAATGGAACGGAATCATCACACACGGAGCAAAATTATTATATGCATTTAGTGAAGCTACAGTTCCAAGGGTTACTGTAATTACTCGTAAAGCTTATGGTGGAGCCTATGACGTAATGAATTCAAAACACATTGGAGCTGATCTAAATTTTGCTTGGCCAAGTGCCGAAATTGCTGTAATGGGTGCAAAAGGAGCTTCTGAAATTATTTTCAAAAAAGAAATCGGTGAAGCAGCTGATCCTATGGATAAATTAGCCGAAAAAGAAGCTGAATATGCAGAATTATTTGCAAATCCATACACTGCGGCTCAACGTGGGTTTATTGATGAAGTTATTTTGCCACGCGATACCCGAAAAAAACTACTGAAAGCATTTAGCATGTTAGAAAATAAAGTGGTAGATACGCCAAAGCGCAAACACGGAAATATTCCTTTGTAAGATAAAATAATGTTAAAACTCCCATATTTTATGGGAGTTTTTTTATCTTGCATCCCCTTTATAATCTGTGAAATAAATACATTCCAAAATGAATCTATCTAAACTACTTACTTTTATCTTGTTTTTTTTAACAGCATCTCTTTTTTCGCAAAAAAATACTAAACATACAGTAGTTGAAGGAGAATCGATATATGTTATAGCAAAAAAGTATGGAGTTACTGAATCAGATATTTATGAATTGAACCCAAAGGCAAAAGGCGCGTTACTTCAATTGAAAACGGTTTTGTTAATTCCAAACAAATTAAAAAAAACGACTATTTCCGACGAAAAAAAGAAAAAATCAACCTCAAAAAATATTGAATCTACAGAAATTCATACCGCTGTTGCTGGTGAATCTTTATATGTAATTGCTAAAAAGTATGGTATTTCGTTAGAAAAAATCAAAGAAATAAACCCTTCAATAAACCCAGAAGCAATTCAAATTGGAGATAAAATAAATATTATACCTACTAAGAAAACTCTTACAGAGAAAAAAAACAAAGTACCTAGTAAAGTTGAAAAACCAGCACCAACTATAACTACACCATCACCAGTTGTTAATACACCCGTAGTTTCAGTTCCAGTAGCAACAACTCCTATGGTTTGTGAAGATGAGTTGGGAAACACGATTCACACAGTACAAAAAGGCGAAACCTTATATAGAATTGCTAAATTATACAATGTTAAGTTGAAAGAACTACAAGAATTAAATGAAGAAGTGGTTGAAAATTTACCAGAAGGTTATTTGCTTATTGTTAAATTAGGAAATTTAGAAATAGCAAAACATCAAAATACACTTATGGAGAAACCTGTTTTAGTGCCTATTTCATTAGAGAATATGTCTAAAGCGGAGTTTTTAATTGCTAAAGCATTGGAACATCTTGGAACTCGTTACCGAGGTGGCGGAACAACATCTGCAGGTTTTGATTGTTCAGGATTAATGTTTTCTACTTTTAAAAACATTGATATGACTTTGCCACGATCATCAGGATCAATGGCAGTTGGAGCAGGTGTAAAGATTGAGCGCGATCAAGCGCAAAAGGGCGATTTGATTTTTTTTACTACCAATGGAAGAGGGAGCATTAACCATGTAGGTATGATAACTGAAATTATTGGCGATGAAATAAAATTCATTCATTCGTCAGTTCAATCTGGAGTCGTAATTTCATCTACCAAAGAACCCTATTACGCTAAACGATTTATTCAAATTAATAGAGTATTAGAATAACTAAATTAAAAGCCAAAAGGCTTTTAATTTAGTTATGTATCAAAAATTGATAAATTTCATCTTTCACTCTAACGCGTTCAATCCTCATTTTATTCAATACTTCGTCTGATTTTGGTTCAGTATCAGATTCTACATTATAAATAGCGTGATCTAATTCGTCGTAACTTTCAAATAATTTTTTGAAATGTGCATTTTCCATTTTTAAAGTGTGAATTTTTTCTGCAAATTCTGGAAAATCAATAGTTAATTGGTGTTTAGTAATCATTGTTTGTGTTTTTAAATTTCTATACTCAAAATTACACCCAATTAAATAGACTTAATATGATAAATATCATTTCAAATGAAAAATCCTTACAAGTTTTTTGCAAGGATTTTTATATAATTTTGAACACTTTACAGTGATTAAACAGGCTCTGCGTATAAATCAAATTCGGTAGCATCTATTATTTTTAGATTCACAAAATCGCCTGTTTTTAAATAATATTTTGAAGCATCAACTAACACTTCATTATCTACATCCGGACTATCAAATTCGGTTCTTCCAATGAAATATTGACCTTCTTTTCTGTCGATTACGCATTTAAAAGTGTGTCCTATTTTTTCCTGATTTAAATCCCACGAAATTTGCGATTGTAAATCCATAATTTCAGCAGCACGCGCTTGTTTTACTTCTTGCGGAACATCATCTACTAATACATAAGCACCTGTATTTTCTTCATGTGAATAGGTAAAACAACCCAATCGTTCAAACTTCATTTCTTGTACCCAATCGCGTAGAATTTCAAAATCTTGCTCCGTTTCACCTGGATAACCCACAATTAGTGTTGTTCTAATTGCTATACCAGGAACTCGCTCTCTAAATTCTTGTAATAATTTTGTTGTTTTTTCTTTTGTAGTGCCACGTTTCATCGATTTCAAAATATCATCTGAAATGTGTTGCAACGGAATATCGATGTAATTACAAATTTTAGGTTCGCGTTTCATCAAATCTAAAACATCCATTGGGAAACCACTTGGAAATGCATAATGCAAACGAATCCACTCAATACCTTCTACTTTTGCTAAGTTTTCAAGCAATTCCGCAAGATTGCGTTTTTTGTATAAATCTAACCCATAATAGGTTAAATCTTGAGCAATTAATATTAATTCTTTTACCCCATTTTTAGCCAAACCTTCAGCTTCTTTTACCAATTTTTCAATAGATTGCGAAACATGTTTTCCTCGCATTAATGGAATCGCACAAAAACTACATGGTCGATCACAACCTTCGGCAATTTTTAAATAAGCATAATTTTTTGGGGTTGTAGTTAAGCGTTCGCCTAATAATTCATGTTTATAATCAGCACCTAAAGCTTTTAATAAAAGAGGTAATTCGGTAGTTCCAAAATATTGATCCACATCCGGAATTTCTTTCTCTAAATCTGGACGATAACGCTCAGATAAACATCCGGTCACAAATACTTTATCAACTAAACCTTGCTCTTTTTTATCTACATATTCTAAAATCGTATTTACCGATTCTTCCTTTGCATTGTCAATAAAACCGCAAGTGTTTATTACCACGATGTTTCCTTCTTCTTCGTGTGCAACTTCTTTTCCATTAGCTTTTAGTTGTCCCATTAACACTTCGCTGTCGTAAGTGTTTTTAGAGCATCCAAGGGTAATTACATTGATTTTATTCTTTTTTAGCGATTTGGTTCTCATGTTTTTGTATTTGATCCCGAACTTTCGGTGGGCAAAATTACATAAAATAATCAGTTGAAGCACCAGCGATATCGAATTTTTTAAAGGTTTGGTCCCGCTGTTCGCTATATCCGCTAGGGCGGGATGTCGCTTCCATCGGGGCTAAATACATTCTTTTAGGCATAAAAAAACCACTTCGATTGAAGAAGTGGTTATACTATAAAAATCAATTTATTAGATTAAAAATAAATCGAATAGGTAAGTGTTATGTTATTGTTTTTAGTTCTAATTCTTGCTGCATCAGTCATTCCTGAGGAAAGAAATGCTACATTTTGACTTCTACTATCATTTGCATAGGCAAAGTCTAATTTGCTTTCGCCAAAATTATATCCTAAACCAGCAGAATAACCCTTTAAATCACTCATTTCTGTTGTTGATTTATACGGACTTTCTTCAAATCGATAACCACCACGAACACTCCATTGTTTAATTTTATATTCGCCACCAATTCTTAATTCATAGGCATTTTTAAATTGTTGACTCATTTGAGTGTTTAAATCGCTGTACAATCTTACGCTTGTTGGTCTAAATTTAATATTACTATAATCTTTCATGGCATAATCAATACTAATTAATCCTTTTTTATTGAAAATATAAGCGCCACTAAATGTAATTTTACTTGGGGTTTGAATTTTATAAGTAGGGTAAACATTAACTACATTTGGAGCAACTACTTCTTGAAAATTATCTATACCATCAGTCGTGTTTACAATTAATCGTTGTGATAATTCATCATTCAATCGATACCAAGTGGGTGATTCATAAGCAATACCCGCTCTAAATTCTTCAGTAACTTTAACAATAGCGCCTAAGTTTAATGAGAATCCTGTTCCATAGGTATATAATTCGTTATCAAACTGAATATTTCTAGCTGTATATCCGGTAGAAAAAAGCGGATTGCTATTTCTTTCATATATCGAAGTTGTTTTTACATAATCTGTGAAATGGGCATTTAAGTTCATTCCTAAAAACAATCTATTTTTATAAGATGTTGCAATATTTGCCGAAAGTTTTCCATTATAACCTGTTGCCGAAATATAATTTTCTTGTTTAAAATTTCCTCCAGCATAATTCACATTTGAATAATATGAACCAGGTCCGTCTGATTCTAATAAATAGGCTTGATAAGCCATCATAGCCTGTTGTGCAGGAAAGCCTAAACCACTTTCTTCACCTAAATAAGTATACAAATCTGTTATTGATTCTCCGGGTTGCAATTCAACAAACTCATTGGGTAAACCCTGTGCTTTGTCTAAAAAATATCGATCTATTGAATTGGAAGGATTGGTTCCTTTTGAAAAAATTTTGGTATCAAAATCATTGGTGTTATCATAGTTTAGTGCAACAGCAATTTTAGACCAATCAGTTTTTCCTGATTTATCATTAAAGACCAAAACAGCGCCAATTTGGTTTAAATCAAGAGTGCTATAATTTTCTCTTGTTGTTGTTCCAAAATAGTCTGATCGGTTATGAATAGTATACAAACTTGTAGAAACACTAGCATAATTATTGGTAAAAAATAATGACCCTGCAGGATTTACATTAATTGCAGATAAATCACCTCCCACAGCTCCAAAAGCGCCACTCATCCCTCTAAAACGAGCAGTTCCAGTTAAATTGTTTTGCGCATATCGTAATGCATCGTTAGTAGTTGTTTCTTGTGCTTGACACCATATTGAAGTTCCTAATAATAGGGATAATAGTATTTTTTTCATTTCTTCTTAATTTTCAATTTGTGAATTAACCTCGGCCACCTCTTCCGCCTCCACCTCCAGAAGAACGACCACCACCGCCTGAACTACCTCCGAAACTTCCTCCAGATGAAGAACTTCTAGGTGACGAATAGTTGTTATTTCTTGGTTCAGATGTATTATTTCTTGGTTCAGAAGTATTGTTTCTTGGAGTAGATTGATTGCTTCTCGGCTCTGAATAATTAGTATTTGTTCTTGGCTCAGAAGTGTTATTTCTAGGACTTACTGTATTGTTTTGTCTTGGTGAATAGGTTCTTGGAACTGTTGTAGTTCGAGGGCTATTATTTTGTTGTGCAGATCTTGGATTTTGAAAAGATCCTCTTGGGTTACTTGTTCTCGGCGTTCCATTAAACTCAGTACGAGATGCTCTTCTACCGCTGCTATAATTAGAACCAGTTCTACCAGATCCATTATTGTAATATCCATTACCGCCTCTAGGACCTCCATTATAGGCTACATTTCTGCCTCTATAACCATTCCAACCCCAGTTATTGTTGTAATATCCGCCCCAACCTGGACCGTAATATCCATTTCCATACCAAGAATTCCATCCCCAGCCCCAATTAGGACCATACCAATTATTCCATCCCCATCCAGCATTCCAACCCATTCCCCAGTTGTTCCAACCCCAGCCAGCTCCCCAGCCAACGTTAGAATATCCCCAATAAGGTGAATACCAATTGTTCCAACCCATTCCATTATCATAGTAATTTACAGTTACTGATGCACCATTATTACCCCATCCGGCATAATTTTGATCGCTGTATTGGTTGTTGTAAACGGTAACAACGGTATCTTGAGCTTGTGATTGATAAGAATCAACGTCGGTAAAATAGGTATAATCATCTTGCATTGCTCTAAATTTTTGAGCATATTCATTCGATTGTTCTGCATTTTCTTCACTTGATCTATTTACGACTTGCTGATTAGAACGTTCAGACGAACCATATACGCCATCGTTATCATAATAAGATGCATTTTGATAAGAACCACATGAAGTAGTAATGATTGCTACAATTCCCGTAAGGAAAAATCCACAATTTTTTAGATTAATAGGGTAATAAGTTTTCATAACTCTTTTTTTTATTGTTGGACACTTCAAATTTAACTATTTTTGCCAAACATTTTAGTTAAAATTTATATAAACAATTTTTGTGCCAAAATATTTATAATGAGTAAGAACTTAACAACAAGAGCAGAAGATTATTCCAAATGGTATAATGAATTAGTCGTAAAGGCTGATTTAGCGGAGAATTCAGGAGTGAGAGGATGTATGGTTATCAAGCCATATGGTTATGCAATTTGGGAAAAAATGCAAGCCCAATTAGATAAAATGTTTAAAGAAACAGGACATAGCAATGCTTATTTTCCGCTTTTTGTTCCGAAAAGTATGTTTGAGGCCGAAGAAAAAAATGCAGAAGGTTTTGCTAAGGAGTGTGCTATTGTTACTCATTATCGATTAAAAAATGATGAATCACGTCCTGGAAAATTAATGGTTGATCCAAATGCTAAACTGGAAGAAGAATTAATTGTTCGTCCTACAAGTGAAGCCATTATTTGGTCTACCTATAAAGGTTGGGTGCAATCTTATAGAGATTTACCGCTTTTAATTAATCAATGGGCAAATGTGGTGCGATGGGAAATGAGAACCCGTTTGTTTTTAAGAACGGCAGAATTTTTATGGCAAGAAGGGCACACCGCTCACGCTACTCGTCAGGAAGCAATTGAAGAATCTGAAAAAATGATGCATGTGTATGCAGATTTTGCTGAAAATTTTATGGCAATACCTGTTGTTAAAGGATTAAAAACAGAAACCGAACGTTTTGCAGGTGCTGATGAAACCTATTGTATTGAAGCCTTAATGCAAGATGGAAAAGCATTACAAGCTGGAACATCGCATTTTTTAGGACAAAATTTTGCGAAAGCATTTGATGTTAAATTTGCCAATAAAGAAGGGAAACAAGAATATGTATGGGGCACTTCATGGGGTGTTTCTACTCGATTAATGGGAGCATTAGTAATGACTCATTCTGATGATAAAGGATTGGTTTTACCACCAAATTTAGCACCTATTCAAGTGGTTATTGTTCCAATCTATAAAACAGAAGAGCAATTTGATGCAATTACTGAACAAGTAAATGGTTTAACGGCAGAGTTACGAAAATTAGGAATTTCGGTTAAATATGACAATCGCGATACACAAAAACCAGGCTTTAAATTCGCAGAATGGGAATTAAAAGGAGTGCCTGTTCGAATAGCTTTGGGTCCAAATGACTTAGAAAACGGAACATATGAAATTGCACGTAGAGATAATTTATCAAAAGAAATTGTTTCGAAAGAAGGTGTTGCAGTATATGTTCAAAATTTATTGGAAACTATTCAAAATGAAATGTTTGCAAAAGCATTGAATTATAGAAATACACACATTACCGAAGTAAATAGTTTTGAAGAGTTTAAAGAACTATTAGAAACAAAAGGAGGCTTTTTATCTGCTCATTGGGATGGCACTGCTGAAACCGAAGAAAAGATAAAAGAACTAACAAAAGCAACCATTCGTTGTATCGCATTAGATCGCGTGGAAGAGGAAGGTAAATGTGTGTTTTCAGGAGCTCCATCAAAAGGGCGCGTGCTTTTTGCAAAGGCTTATTAAAAAAAAATCTTTTTTTTTATTTTAGCTCTTGCAGGAATAAAAAATAGTTGTATTTTTGCACTCGCATTACAAAATAATGTAATGGCCCGTTCGTCTATCGGTTAGGACGCCAGGTTTTCATCCTGGTAAGAGGGGTTCGATTCCCCTACGGGCTACAGAAATAGAATTGGTTAACGGCCCGTTCGTCTATCGGTTAGGACGCCAGGTTTTCATCCTGGTAAGAGGGGTTCGATTCCCCTACGGGCTACAGAATTAGTTGTAAATAAGTTTTATAAAATAGTAATTGGTGTCTCTGTTATTATTTTATTAGTTAAAACCAAAGTGACTGTTATTTAAGTTGTGGGAGGTTTTTCTTTTTTAACTAGTAGTTTATAACAATTATTACAATTAAAAAAAAGAACAAAATGGCAAATCATAAATCTGCTTTAAAAAGAATTAGAAGTAACGAGAAGAAAAGAGTGTTAAATAGATACCAACACAAAACAACTCGTAATGCAATCAAAGCTATTCGTATAGCTACTGACAAAGCTGAGGCTTCTGCAAAATTATCAACTGTAATTTCTATGATTGATAAGTTAGCTAAGAAAAATATCATTCATGATAATAAAGCTTCTAACTTAAAATCTAAGTTAACTAAACACGTTGCTTCTTTATAGTACGTAATTAGTAAAATAAGATAAAGCTCTCTTTTTGAGGGCTTTTTTTATTGTTTTCTTTTACTTTTTTTAAACTAAAGAGTTGATTACTATAGTGTTTTTATTAAAATAAAGATTACCTTTGCACTTTCAAAAATAAATTAAATGACTTCTATTAGAAACATCGCAATTATTGCACACGTTGACCACGGTAAAACTACTTTGGTTGATAAAATTATGTACCACTGTCAATTGTTTCGTGAAAACGAAAATACGGGAGACTTAATCCTTGATAATAATGATTTAGAGCGTGAAAGAGGTATTACAATTACTTCAAAAAACGTTTCGGTAACTTATAAAGGAACTAAAATTAATATTATTGATACTCCTGGTCACGCCGATTTTGGTGGAGAAGTAGAACGTGTACTTAATATGGCAGACGGTGTTTGTCTTTTAGTAGATGCATTTGAAGGGCCAATGCCACAAACGCGTTTTGTATTGCAAAAAGCTATTGACCTAGGTTTAAAACCATGTGTCGTTATCAATAAGGTAGATAAAGAAAATTGTACGCCAGAAGAAGTTCACGAAAAAGTATTTGACTTAATGTTTGAATTAGGAGCAACTGAAGAACAGTTAGATTTCCCAACTGTTTATGGTTCGGCTAAAAATAACTGGATGTCAGATGATTTTAGAAATCAAACAGATAATATTGAGCCTTTGTTAGATATGGTTTTGGAACATGTTCCAGCACCTAAAGTATCTGAAGGAACGCCACAAATGTTAATTACTTCTTTAGATTTCTCTTCATTCACAGGTCGTATTGCGATTGGTCGTTTAGAAAGAGGTGTTTTGAAAGAAGGTATGCCAATTTCTTTAGTAAAAAGAGATGGTACTATTATAAAATCTAGAATTAAAGAATTACATACTTTTGAAGGTCTTGGTCGTAAAAAAGTTGATCAAGTAATTGCTGGAGATATTTGTGCTATTATTGGAATTGAAGGTTTTGAAATTGGTGATACAGTTGCCGATTTTGAAAATCCTGAAGCGTTACAAACCATTGCAATTGATGAACCTACGATGAGTATGTTGTTCACGATTAATGATTCACCTTTCTTTGGTAAAGAAGGAAAATTTGTAACATCGCGTCATATTAGAGATCGTCTAACAAAAGAATTAGAGAAAAACTTAGCGATGAAGTTAGGTGAAACTGATTCTGCAGATAAATTCATGGTTTTTGGTCGTGGAGTACTTCACTTATCAGTTCTTATTGAAACAATGAGAAGAGAAGGGTATGAGTTGCAAATTGGTCAGCCTCAAGTAATCATTAAAGAAATTGATGGTCAAAAATGTGAGCCAATTGAAGAATTAACAATCGATTTACCTGAAAATTTATCAGGTAGAGCCGTTGAATTCGTAACCATCCGTAAAGGAGAAATGTTATCAATGGAAGCCAAAGGTGAGCGTATGATTATTAAATTCAATATTCCATCTCGTGGAATTATCGGATTAAGAAATCAATTATTAACAGCTACTGCTGGTGAAGCTATTATGTCGCACCGTTACATTGGATACGAACCTTTCAAAGGAGCAATTCCTGGACGTAATAATGGATCGTTAATTTCTATGGAAAACGGAAAAGCTATTCCTTATTCAATTGATAAATTACAAGATCGTGGTAAGTTCTTCGTAGAACCAAATGCTGAAATTTATGAAGGTCAGGTAATTGGAGAAAATTCTCGTGGAGATGATATGTGTATCAACGTGACTAAAGCTAAAAAACAGTCTAACGTTCGTTCTTCTGGAAATGATGAAAAAGCAAGAATTATTCCACCAATTATTTTCTCATTAGAAGAAGCATTAGAATACATTCAAAAAGATGAATATGTTGAGGTTACTCCTAAATCTATTCGATTAAGAAAAATATATTTGACAGAAAACGATAGAAAACGTTTTAAAATATAATTAATTAAATCCCGATGAAAATCGGGATTTTTTAGCATAAATAAGCATGGAAATTAAATTGAAATACGGAATTGACAATTTGCTTTTCGGAATGAAAGAGCAAGATGTTACTAAAGTTTTGGGTAAACCCGATACACAATATAAAGACGAAGAAGAGAACGTTGTTTTTATGTATAATGCCCGAAAGTTGCGTCTTATTTTTTATAAAGAAGAAGACTTTAAATTAGGTTATATTACTACCACAAACCCAGACGTAAAATTAGTGAACACGTTGATTATCGGTAAAAATTGGAGTGAAGTTTATCCTGTATTAGAAAAAAATAAAGTAAAATCTTTTGAAACCGATACTTCTGAAGGAATGATGAGTTATTTTAACGAGGAAAATTGGTTGTTTATTCACGTTGATTATAACGAAATTGTTAAAATTGAGATTGGTGCTGTATTTAGTGATAAAGACGAATTTGATTGGAAATTTTAATATTTTAAACATAAAAAAAGCCGCTAATTAGCGGCTTTTTTATTTATTATTGATTAATCTTAATCAACTCTACTTCAAAAATTAAATCAGTATTTGGTGGAATAACTCCGCCAGCACCTCTTTCTCCATAAGCTAATTGTGATGGGATGTAAAATTTATATTTCGATCCTTCTTGCATCAATTGAACACCTTCGGTCCAGCCTTTTATCACTTGGTTTAATCCAAAATCGATTGGCTCTCCTCGTTGAACACTACTGTCAAATATTTTTCCATCTAAAAACATACCTGTATAATGTACTTTTACATTACTAGTGGCAACAGGTTTATTTCCGGTTCCTTGTTGTAACACAATATATTTTAAACCACTTTCAGTTGTTGCAGCATTCTCAAATTCTTTTAAAGCTATTTCTTTGGCTACTTTTTGTTTTTCGGCTTCTATTTTATCGGCTTCTGCTTTCTTCACAAAATAGTCATTAAATATTTTTTCTGCATTAAATTTTTTAGCTTCTTTTCCTACTCTAATTATTTTTACCGAGGTGATCACATCATCTTTAACAATTTTATCAACTACATCAAGTCCAGAAGTAACATGTCCAAAAACAGTGTGTCTTCCATCTAAATGAGGGGTTGCTTTATGAGTAATAAAAAATTGACTACCATTTGTTTTAGGTCCAGCATTCGCCATTGATAAAATTCCTTTAGCGGAATGTTTTAATTCGGGTACAAATTCATCGTCAAATCTATAACCTGGATCTCCAGAACCGTCGCCTTTTGGACAACCGCCTTGAATCATAAAATCGGCAATAACTCTATGAAATTTTAAACCGTTATAATATGGTTTTCCTTTTAAATTATTGGTTACTTGAGTATTTGTACCTTCTGCTAAGGTAATAAAATTGGCAACAGTTAATGGCGTTTTTTGATACTCTAATTGTGTTACAATTTTTCCTTTCGTGGTATTAAACTCAGCAAAAATTCCTTCATTTTTTTTCTCTTGTGAAAAGCAAAAAGTGCTAAATCCTATAAGAGTTAGTGTAAGCGTGATTATTTTTTTCATTTTATTATTAATTAATTTGGTTTTTCTAAAAGTTCTATTTCAAATATTAAATTAGCGTTAGGTGGAATAAGATCTCCAGCTCCTTGCATACCATAACCCAAGTGTGAGGGGATATAAAAAATGGTTTTATCTCCAAAATTCATTAATTCTACCCCTTCATTAAAACCTGGAATAAACCGCAAGTTTCCAATGCTCGATGCCATGGGCGTGTATCCGTTTTGTGCTGCCCGATTTGGGTCACACGTTCCAAACAACTTAGCTATTTCTTCATAACTGGTGTCAAATAATTGCCCATTTTCTAAATAACCAGCATAATGAATGTATACATTTGTTCCCGTTGTTGGTTTTTTACCCGAACCCTTTGTAATAATTTTATAGACTAATCCAGATTTTGTTTTAGTGCCATTTTTTTTAACATCTATAAATTCTTGTGCTTTTTGGGCTCTAATTTTTTCTGTTTTTTCTTCCAGTTCTTTTTGCGCTTTAGCTTGTTTTGCATAATAATTTTTAAAAATCTTTACGGCATCAAACTTTTTAGCTTCGTTTCCTATTCTAATAATTGTAATTTTTTCAATTACATCTTCACCTTCAAGAGTATTTATAATTTCTATTCCTTCAATAACTTCACCAAAAATACTATGAACGTTATCTAACCAAGGAGTTGTTTTGTGCGTAATAAAAAACTGACTACCATTTGTAGCAGGTCCGGCGTTTGCCATAGAAAGAATTCCTGCTTTATTGTGTTTTAAATCGGGATGAAATTCGTCTTTAAATTTATAACCAGGACCTCCAGATCCATCGCCATTTGGATCGCCACATTGTGCCATAAAATCGGCGATAACCCGATGAAATGTTAATCCGTCATAAAATGCTTTTCCTTTGAATTCTTCACTTACAAATGGATTTTTACCTTCGGTTAATGAAACAAAATTGGCCACCGTATTAGGTACTTTTTGATACTCCAATTTGGCAATCATTGTTCCTTTTGAAGTTTCAATTTCGGCATACAAACCTTCGCCTAAATGATCATATGATTTTGAACAGGCAGAAAATAATACAACTAAACTTACTAGTAAAAAAGAAATTGGTTTCATGGTTTTAATATTAATTTTTAGCTTGTGGATCTAATTTAATGTCGTTTAACGTAACCGTACAAATAATAGGCTGGTTGGTTCCAATTTTATCATCATCGCCATGGTATCCATAGGCCATGTGCGAAGGAAAAAGGAAAGAAATGGTTTCGCCTTTTTTCATTAATTTGATACCATCTCGTAATCCTATCATGATATTTTCTTTGTCAACATAATATATTTGAGGTTTAGTTTCCTCTTTTGTATAAATTATGGTATTTTCTAAATCTTTAATTTCATATTCATAGTATACAATATCGCCTCTTTTTGGAAAAACGGTTTCTAATTCAGATTTTGTTTCATATTTATACCAATAGCCTTTATTTGAAGCAAGATATTCTTTTAAAGTATCATTTTTAATGATGGAATCGATAATTTTTTCTTCGGTAGCAACTAATTTTTTATTGCGCTCTATCGATTCTTTTATAAATGTGCCTGAAGCATGAGAAATAGGTCTGCGAGCTTCTTCTTGACGTTGTGAACAGCTATTTAAAAAGACCAAAAATAGGGTTACTATTAGTATGTTTATAATTTTCATTTTCATTTTTTTTCAGTAGCTAAAATAGCAATAAATTGTTGTACTGTTTCGTCTAGAGTTGCAAAAGATTTTCCTCCTGCAGCATTGATGTGTCCGCCACCATTGAAGTGTTTTCTTGCAAATTGATTGACATCAAAATCACCTTGAGATCGAAACGAAATTTTAATGATTCCTTCTTCTTTGTTTTCAATGAAAATAGCTGTAAAATCAATGCCATTAATACTTAAACCATAATTTACAATACCTTCGGTGTCTCCTTTTTGATGTCCAAATGTGTCTAATTCTTCTTGACTTAACGTAATGTAAGACGTTTTATATTGGTCTAAAATTTTTAAATTTTGAAGTGCTTTGCCTAATAATAACAAACGGTTATAGCTAGAATTATCAAATAATAAGTTGTGTATTTCACTATTATTAATTCCTTTGTCAATTAAATCTGAAACACATTGATGCGTTTTACTGGTTGTTTTTGGGAAACGAAAACTTCCAGAATCAGTAACAATACCTGTATATAAGCAAGTGGCAACCGTTTTATTGATGTAATTTTCATAACCTAATTGGTAAATAAAATCATAAATCATTTGGCAAGTAGAACCATAGGAAGTATCTGAAAAAGTATAGTTAGCATATCCATCTGGAAATTGATGATGATCAATCATTATGCTAGTCGTTGTTAATGTTTCAAGAACCTTTTCCATGGCTTCACCTGTGCGGTGTAATGCATTAAAATCGAGTGTAAAAATAAGGTCACATTTTTCTAAAAAAGTTCTAGATTGCGCTATATTTCTTTCAAAAATCATGATATTTTCACTTTCAGGTAACCAAGCTAAGAATTCAGGAAATTCATTAGGCGCTATCACCACGACCTCATGTTGCAATTGCTTTAAGATATGATATAGTCCTAAAGTTGATCCCATAGCATCTCCATCAGGATTTCTATGTGGAATAATCCCTATTTTTTTTGGAGTAGCTAAAAGTGATTTAATCGCTTCGATTTCGTTTGTTTGCATCATACTGCGAATATATTATTTTGTACGCTATTGTGCAATAATTATGTCTAACGTTTTAATGAAAAATGCCCTTTTATGATTTTACCATCAGCTAATTTCATTTGAAACCAATAATCTGAACTCGGTAAGTTTATACCATTAAAAGTGCCGTCCCAAACTTGATTTCGGGTATTAATTTGGTGAATTAGCTTTCCATATCGATCAAAAATTTCAATGGTGCCATTTTGTAAATTACGTTGGTTAAGGTTTTTTATGGTCCAAAAATCATTAATTCCGTCGCCATTGGGTGTGAAAAATTTCGGATAATCTAAAATATAAAACGTAGCGGGAACAACTCCGCAATCTTTAGTGTCTTTTACATATACAGTATAGATTCCTTCGATTAGGTTTGTGAAAGTAGGAGCGCTTTGATAGTTAGTTCCATCCAATGAAAAAACATAAGTGCTTATCCCAGTATAATCAACGGTTATTGTATTGTTTTCTGAAAAATCATTAATAATAATGTCGTTAATTGTAGCAATTCCGGATGGTGTAACCGTAAACGTTTTGGTTTTTGAACAATTTGAAGCATTCGTAAGTAGTACTGAATACGTTCCTGGAATTGCTACGGTAATGGTTTGAGTGTTTTGAACAGGATTGGTATTCCAAGTATAAGTTGTGAAACCAGAACCTGGATCTAGTGTTATTGAAGTATTTTCACATAACCCAACTTCTTCATCGTTAACTATCGTTGGAAAAGTATTTACAATTAAATCTAAAGGATAATCTGAATAACATCCTTGAATATTGGTAATTCGAGCATAAATAGTTTGCTCAAAAGGAGTTGTATTTGTATAAATTGATGGTAACGCTGTAGTACTAGTTGTTAATTCAAAAAAAGAAATCGTATAATTTGAAGGTAAATTAGTAAATAAATCAGGGATGATATTAGTTAAATTGAATGCTGTGATTCCGTCTTGATTTGCATCGTTATCACATTCTGAAAAACGCGTTTGATTGACAATTAAATCAACAGCATATTCTACTGTTATTGTTCCTGTTGTTTCACAATTACCGCCATAATTTATTGTCACCGAATAATCTCCTGCCGAAGTTACTAGATAAATTGGGTTTGTTTCACCAGCTAATGGAATATTATTTTTAAACCATTGATATCCAATTGCACTAGATTGAGTGGCATTTAAAGGTAAAGTTTGAGTAGGACAAAGCGCAGTTCCAGTCGAAATTAAACGATCTTCGCCTAAATCAATTCCGAAATTAAAACTCTCACCTCCTAAAAATAGTGCCGAGTCGTATCTGTAATTTCCTTCATCAGCAATTACTAATTTAATGTGATAAGTGTCGCCAGGGATCACATCAGATTGTGCGGTTAAAACTTTGGTTTGTCCATTAAAATTTGTCGGATGATTGATGTCGTTAAAAGCATCAAAATAAGCTGCATTTGCTGGCGGACAAAGAGTTCCAAGACCTCTAACCGTATTTACTTTTACAGGAATATTTGTATTAGGAACTACAGCTAAATTTTGATAATTTGTATCTCCATTTCTCTTCAATAAAAAGGCAAAACCATCGGTATAATTACATTGATTTGCAGATGGATTCAATAGATATTGTTCGGAGGAAAAAATATAATCAAAACTAATATGATCGCCTTGCGGAATAAAATCAAATTCCAAAACGGTTGCATTAAAGGTATTAGTTAATCCTAATGCCTGATTTAAATCGGAATCGCCATTCCATCCCATATTTCCACCGTCATCAGAAAGAGAAGCATTTGGCCCAATGGTATTGATTGTTTTTCCAGTTGTTAATACAATTCCGTTTGTAAAAGGAAATCCCGTTCCAGTTGCCTCAAAATAACCGTAGCTTTTTTCGCCCGAAGCAAAATTACCACCATTGACAACCACGTTAAAAACATTAGCACACGGACTATTGATTAGTTTATCTTGAACCAATTGCTGTGCTGTGAAGTTTTCGTCTACGGAAATATATTGTGCATTTCCTAATTGAAATACCAATCCAAAAAAAATAAAAAGTACCCTATTTTTTACTACCCCCATAGTACCTACAAAGATACTACAAATCTCTCTTTTTTAAGATATAATAAGAAGCATAAATAAAGATAGCAGTCCAAACTAAGACGATTGCAACAAAGATTGGTTGGACTTGATAGTTTTTTTCAATAGTAGCGCCTACTGAATTTGAAACTGATTTTACAAAATTTAATCGGGTAAAAGGTTCAACAATTAAATTAGACATAGATTCTAATGGTAAAACATCTTTAACCCAATCTATAACTTCAGTATTTTTATCTTTAGGTGTATACCCTAAAATTTCGTATTTTAAAATTGCATGCCCAATATTTTCACCTAAGAACCAAACGAAAATGAACCCTAGAGTAAAAGCAGAACGTTTGATTAGTAGTGCTAAAAATAAACAAAATGAAAAGAAAGCAACATGTTTTAAAAAGTAAGCAAATAAATAACTCATATCAGAAAAAATTATGCTTATTTCTGTGTAAGATGAATATTTTAAACCTAAAACTAAACTAATTCCAAATACAAATAAAGTTGAGATTAGAGAGAATAATAGTATGGTGTAAAATTTAGAAAGTAAAAATTCTTTTTTAGACATTCCATCAATTAAATTTTGTTTTAAAGTACCGTAACTAAATTCATTAGCCACTATTGATACTATAATTACAGCTAAAAATAGTTTAAACCATGAGGCAACAAAAGTTGTAAAATGCCAGATATAAGGAAAATTGAAAAAGCCACTTTTTGCTGCTTCAAATTTAAAAAAGCCAAAATCGAATTCAATTAATGCAATGCTTGCCAATAAAAATAAAGACAAAAAATAAACTATACTTAAAGCACGACTCGCTTTATTTAACCAAATTTTTTGTAATTCTATACCGAGTAATCGTTTCATTTTGATGGATTTAATTTGTTAATTTTAAGAATTGTTCTTCTAAACTTGTTTTACGTTTTAGTAAATGTGTTAAAACAATATTTTTGTTAAATAGATATTCATTCAATTCTCCAGCTTCTAATGTTGCTTTTAAATAGACTAATGCTTTTCCATCTTGAACTTCAATTTTATCGACAGATTGATGCTGAGAAACAGCCTGAATCAACTCATCAAAATTATCAGCTTGTAATTCAAAAAATCCTTCGTTGGCTAGCATTCCATCAACTGTGCCTTGATATAATGTTACTCCATAACGTAAAACAATTACATGTGAACATACTTTTTCTACTTCATCTAGTAAATGCGAAGCTAAAAGTATAGTTGTTCCTTGGTTTGCAATAATTTTAATTAAATCTCTAATTTGACGAATGCCTTGCGGATCTAAACCATTTGTGGGTTCGTCTAGAATTAAAATTTCAGGATCATTCAATAGGGCAGAAGCAATGGCTAAACGTTGTTTCATCCCTAAAGAAAAAGTTTTGAATTTACTGTCTTTTCGGTCTAATAGTCCAACTAATTCAAGTTTTTCATTGACTTTGTCAAAAGGAATGTTTTTAATTTTACAAACTAATTTTAAGTTTTCCTCTGCAGTCATGTAAGGATAAAAGTTTGGTCTTTCAATAATTGCACCTACTTTTTTTAATGCATCATGAGTGGAAAGGCTACCATCAAACCATTCAAATGCGCCTGAAGTTTTGTTAACAACATTTAATACAATTCCTAATGTAGTTGATTTTCCAGAGCCGTTTGGTCCTAAAATCCCATAAACATTCCCTTTTTTAATTTCTAGAGAGATATTGTTTACAGCGTGTACCTTTCTAAATTTTTTATGAAGATTGGTTATTCTTAAAATGGTTTCCAAAATTTATTCGTTTTAATTTTAAAGTAAGACGAATAAGGAAACATTTTGTTACGATAATTAACTTTAATCTTTATTATTTTTTTTCTAAAAGGGAATTGATTGAATTCTTGAACTAAAATAATTCGCTTCTCCATTACTTCCTCCTAAATTATTCCCAGATAATAATCGATAAAATGAACAATTACCCCATGAAGCTGGAACATCATTTAAAATCATATCTTCTCCGGTGTCATTAGAAATGTAGGGTGCTATTCTTGTTTGCCAAGCGCTAATTCTATTCATGCTATGAGTGGTATAAAAAAGATCATTTTGGCTGTCAATAAGTTCTCTTATGTATGATTTATATTTTGCTTGAAATTCTGGAATTGCAAGTATTTTTGTAATTAATGGCCTTTCAGTTGTATTTGTGCCCCAATTTAATGGATTTTGTATTCCACTATTTGGCATTAGATATGAAGTTCCAAGTGTGTTGTCATAATCATACGGAATAAAGTAAGCTTTGCCATTAGGTGCAAAATAAAAATAAAAATTATTTGCATTAACCCAATAATCGTCCCACATTCCTACAAGAACGTTAACAGCATAAGTCTTTAAAAAAAGATCAATATCCATTTTTTGTGTAATCCAATTTTTAAACTCAGTACCAGTTTTTGTGTTTAAATCGTATATGAATGAGGTAAGTTCAGCAGAACCAGCACTTAATTCGGCTTCGCGAGTTTTTAAATCATATGCATAGTAAACAGATGTGGCAGGATTTAAAGTTACATTTTCTATACCAATACTTTGGGTTGAAACAAAATTTGCATTATTACCACCTTGATCATATCCACATTTCCATAAAAAGCCAACAGCGGTGCTCCATTCATTACTTCGGTCTACGATATAATCTTCATCTACACTTTCAATCATCGCATAAACTCCATAATTAGCTGGTAAAGCATCTCCATCTACTTTAATATTTATACGGCAATAAGAAGCTCTTGGTGCAGTCCAAACATTATATTTTCTAAATAAATTGTAGCAATAAATTTCTCTGGCATAAGCTGCATCATCTTTAAACCATTTTAAAATCATTTTATTTAACCCTTTGAATTTTTGATTTGGTTTATATTTTGAAAAGTCTAATCCAAAATGGCAATGATGCCAATCTGGATTATTTGGATTATGTAATTCACCATTATTACCTTCGGGTCTTCTTCTACTAGTATTACCTCGTAATTTAAGTCCTATACTATCTAATACTACTGTTTCACTATTGATTTGGTATGAAAATTTACTAACTACTTTTTTTTCATTTTTTGGATTCAAATCATAATTTTGAAGTAATTTATTCCAATCTGAAAGTTTAAATTCTAAGGTAATTTGAGGAAATTTCTCTAAGTCATATACTTCATCTGCCCCTTGAAAAGTGTTGACATTAGTTGATGAATGATCATCAAAATCATCATTACATGATAGTAGGGTAATAATTACGAATAAATATAACAAAGCAGTTTTCATCTTTTTTAAGTATTTTTTTTGCAATTTACTTAAAAATAAATAAATATGATTATTTACTACTTTATTGAAATAAAATTATTGATTTTAACCTTTTTAGCTTTTAAATCGTGCATTAAATTGTATAAACCAAAGAACGTTCTATTGATGTAAATGAAATGTTTTGAACCTCTATTTCCGTTCATATTTCTCAATTCGGTGCTTTTTGAATAGCGTTCACCTAAATCGGCAATTTGACCAAAGAATTCATCGTCTGAAAAATCAAATTCTTCTACATGAAATGGTCTTGCAAATAAGCTTAACAATTCGTGAAACATCGCAGTGAAAAACTCAGTTTCTTCTTTAGAATCGTCTGTTCTTAATATTTCTAATTCGTATAATTTTGATTTAAAGAATTCCGGATTTGCTAAATTTTCTTTCTTCGCCAATTCAAAATAAGGAACATAAAAATCATTTGGGACTTCTTTGATACAACCAAAATCTAATGCGATTAATTTGGTGTCTTTTGTAATCAAGAAGTTTCCAGGATGCGGATCGGCGTGGACTTTTCTTAAATTATGCATTTGAAACATATAAAAATCCCAAAGCGTTTGTCCTAAAATATTCGATTTTTCTGCATCCGTATTATGAGCGGTGAATTCTGATAAATGTTCGCCTGTCATCCAATCCATAGTAATAATTTTTTCCGATGACCATTCAGGATAATACTTTGGAAAAATCAAATTTGGAATAGTGGAGCAAGCATCTGCCATTTCAATACTTTGCTTAACCTCGTTGATGTAATTGGTTTCTTCAATCAATTTATCTTCAACCTCTTTGAAATATTTATCCGAATCTTTTCCTTTAATATTGAACATTTTTATGGCAATTGGCTTTACCATGGCCAAATCTGAACTGATACTTTCGGCTA
Source organism: Flavobacterium sp. (assembly GCA_017983975.1). Taxonomy (GTDB): domain Bacteria; phylum Bacteroidota; class Bacteroidia; order Flavobacteriales; family Flavobacteriaceae; genus Flavobacterium. The sequence goes on along the minus strand of JAGOAL010000024.1, from coordinate 3,498 downwards.
CACCCGGATATTGAATTTTAACCGCAAGGTTTTTCCCGTCTTTTGTTGCTTTGTGCACTTGTCCAATACTCGCTGCATTTACCGAAGTTGAATTGAACGTATCAAAAATTTCTTGTGGTAATTTTCCAAAATATTTTTTGAACGTTTTGTTTACTAGCGGAGGCGATAACGGCGGAACCGAAAATTGTGCCAGTGAAAATTGTTCAACATAAGCACGAGGCAAAATACTTTTGTCCATACTTAGCATTTGAGCCACTTTCAAAGCGCTGCCTTTCATCTGTTTTAGTCCATCGTAAATATCAGCGGCATTATTGATATTTAGGTTTTCTTTGGCTTCAGTTTCTGTTTTTGTAATCTTATCTCCGTAATATTTAAGGTAGTTTACACCAACTTTTGCTCCGGTTTGTATCAGTTTGGAGGCTCTCTGAATTTTTGACGTTGGAATACTATCTATAGTTTGCATACTTTACATTTTGAATGCAGCTTTTTCTTGCCACATAAATTTTCCGAAATCAATTAAGCTTTTTAGCGGAGCTGTATCCATTAAATCGAAACTAGTATTTACTGATTTTTCAATAAAAATATCTGTTTTTTCAAAGGATAATGAAGTGTCTTCGATCCAAAATTTTAAGGTAAATAAAAATTGGAACCAAGCCATTTCACTCATTGTTTTTTCTTGGAATTCGATTAATTTTTCTTGTTTTAAATCGATTTTTTCAATATCTAAAGTATCAAAGAATTGTTTGAAGTGTTTTCTTAATTCGGATAATTTAGAAACGCTTTTCAATTTGTTTTTATCCTCTTTTAAAAGTGCTATGGTGAAACTTCGGTTAGCGGTTAACATTTCGAAATACGTAAAATAAAAACTCAATAATTTAGTTCGTGCATCATACGATTCGAAATCCTCGCTTTTTTCTAACAAACTCATTGTTTGCTGAAATAATGAAGTGAAGAACGTTTTTTCTATTTGTTCAAATGATGAAAAATTAGCATAAAAAATAGCTTCTTCAAAGCTGTACTGCTTCGCAAATTTGAATACCGAATGTGGCGCTTTGTTGTTTTCTAAAAAATAATCAATGTAGAAACCTAAAATATCTTGATTGGTAATTTCTTTCTTCTTTGCCATGACTTTAATAATTTTAACAAAGGTATAAAATGTTTAATAAAATTAATTAAAGATTAAACAAAATATTTTGTTAAAGTTTATAGGTAAAAAAAACCTCAAGTACAAAGTTGTAATTGAGGTTTTAATATATAAATAACTAGTTTACGATTTCTGCTCTTTATTAAAGTAAACCAAGTAATAATACATTTGTTTTTCTTCGTCCCAACCTTTTTCAACAAATTTTTCTGCACTTTCTGGGTTGATGAAATCTAATTTGATTTGGATATTCGTATCTAATTGAATTGTATTTTTCAAAGTACGACGCACATCAGTCACGGCAGCATTGGCAATTGGAAAACTAGATACATCTTCAATGCTATATTTTGCCCCTTTATCTACTTTATAATTTTTAAATTCTGGAATGAATTCTGGGTTTTGCATTACTTCGTTTAAGAAAGCCGTTTCTTCAAACTCATCATTTTTTGCAAAGTGATTGATGGCACGATTCATAAACAATACTTCTTGTTGTTTGTCTTCGGCGGGTAAAACAACTTCTTTAGCAAACTCTTGACAGAATTTCAAATATTTCTTCGTCATGAAGTTTTCATCTTGAAAAGCATCAACCGATAAGAAATGTTCTAACCAATAACGTGCATCATAACGGTTGCTATCAACGGTTAAAATTTTGTAACCTTCTTCTTTTTTGTAGTTGAAAATGATACAACCTTTGTCTAACTTATTTAAGTTGATTCCTTGTTGTAAAATCATTTCTAAGTTGCTTTCTTTTTCTTCAAATTGTAAGAAATCGGTTTGCACTTCACTTTTAAAAACTCCAATGGCATCAACTACATTGTTATCGATGGAAACGTTTGTAAAATAAGCCACATACACTTCTCCGTTTTTTATATGCGGATGGTTTGATTGCTCAAAAAGGTGTTGGGTAATTTTTTTAGAAACGTTGTGAATTTCACTTGGGTTATTGAATACTTCTGTTGCAAAATTGAACATTTCGTTGTATTCTAAATCTACTTCATGAGCAAATTGAAAATAGTTTTCTTCTTTTTCACGAAACGATTTAAAGAAAAATTCTTTGAGTAAAGGCATAATTTCATCATTCAATCCGTATGGATTATCAGATAAGAAAATGGCTTCGTTTCTACTTTTGTTACCTACTCTATGAATGGATAGGTTTTCTATATGTGTGTTAAATAAGTTGATCATTTTATTAATGTGTCAATTAGTGAATTAGTCAATGTGTCAATTTAGAGAATTAGAAAATTAATCTGGTGTTATAGCCTTATTGTTTCATTGGCATATTGTCACATTAGATTATTGGCTAATTAGTTCCAGTTTTCTTCAAATCCCATGTCTTCAAAACTGTCGTCACCTTCAAACATGTCTAAATCGTCATCGTCTAAGTCATCTTCAAATTCGCCAAACATATCATCTTCAGATAAATCGCCTCTTAATCCACTTTGAAGTGCTTCTGCTGGAAGTTCGCCGTGAGAAAAAAGTAAAGCAGGGTAAGTTTCTCCGTTTTCTTTTTCTTCAATAGCGGCTAATTCAACAAAGAATGTCCACATGCTGAATAAATCATAAACATACACTAATTTAGTATTTTGTTCATGTACTAATTCGTCGATTGCATATTCCGACATGGTTTTTATTTCGCCAGGAATGTCTCCCGTGTCAAACATAGGAATACCATCTTCTTCATGCCAAGCCCAGTCATTTCCACAGGTATAAAAAGCGCCTACTTCTGAGCCGTCAAAGCCAAAAGCATTGGTAAGTGCGTTGTGTAAATCTTCTAATGTGTTGTTGCTTTCAATGGCAATATCTCTAAAAATATCTTCTTCGGCATCAAGAATAGCCCTAAATTTATAAATCATAATGGTTGCAATTTTACGAAAAGCAAAAGTAAGTATAAATTGCGATTTACGATTTATGATTTACGAATTGTTGATAAGATTTTTCTGAATTCAAACAATACTTACAATTCATCATTAAAAATTGACAGTTGGGTTAGAAATAATTTTTTAGGTGAAATACTATATTGAATTTTGTCTCAGAAATAAAACAACCAAATTATGATACAACTTATCCTTTATTTAATCGCAATTATTATGCAATCTCTTAATTTTTAATTATTTTTATATTAAACCTTTTTACTATGTTTGATAAACTCATAAAAGAAATTCCAAGAGCGATAATTTTATCCATTGCTGTTTTTTTAGTTTTATTGGTAATAAAATTAATTACAGGTATAACCATTCAATTGAATGAATTTTTGCTAATTAATTTTGGTTACACCATGTTATATGGTATAACTTTATATTTTGCCAATGCGTACTTATTTATATATTTAGACAGCATTTTTGAAGTAGATCGCTTTA
>JAGOAL010000053.1 GCA_017983975.1 Flavobacterium sp. | reverse complement strand
ATGTACCACACCGCCTAAAGCAACGCCAATAATGAGCGAAATAATGATTAATATAAATAGTTTATTATTCTTCACTTTTATAAAATTTTAGATTGTGAAAATAGGCAAAAAAAATTAAAAACGTACAACATTTAGCATCGTTTTAGAATTAAATTACATAAAAAAAGCGATTTCAAATTGAAATCGCTTTTTTAGTTTTATTCTTGTTCTTTCATTACAAAAGATTCCATGAATTTTGTGGTGTAATTACCAGCCACATAATCAGGTTCATCCATTAATTGTCTGTGGAATGGAATTGTAGTTTTGATTCCTTCAATTACAAACTCATCTAAAGCGCGTTTCATTTTATTGATCGCTTCTTCTCTCGATTGCGCTGTTGTAATCAACTTAGCAATCATGGAATCATAATTTGGCGGAATGGTATATCCAGCATAAACGTGAGTATCTAAACGCACTCCGTGTCCTCCTGGCGCATGTAAAACGGTAATCTTACCTGGCGAAGGGCGGAAGTCGTTATAAGGATCTTCGGCGTTTATACGACATTCTATAGAATGTAATTGTGGATAATAGTTTTTACCTGAAATTGGAATTCCAGCAGCTACCATTATTTGCTCACGAATTAAGTCATAATCAACTACTTGTTCAGTAATTGGATGCTCTACTTGAATACGTGTATTCATTTCCATGAAATAGAAATTTCGGTGTTTGTCAACCAAGAATTCTACTGTTCCAGCGCCTTCATATTTAATGTATTCTGCAGCTTTAACCGCAGCAGTACCCATTTTCTCACGCAACTCATCAGTCATGAAAGGCGAAGGGGTTTCTTCAGTTAATTTTTGATGACGACGTTGAACCGAACAATCTCTTTCAGAAAGGTGACAGGCTTTGCCATAAGAATCGCCTACCACTTGAATTTCGATGTGACGTGGTTCTTCGATTAATTTTTCTAAGTACATCCCATCATTACCAAAAGCAGCGGCTGACTCTTGACGAGCGCCTTCCCAAGCTTTCAATAAATCTTCTTTTTTCCAAACAGCACGCATTCCTTTTCCTCCACCACCAGCAGTTGCTTTTAACATTACTGGGTAGCCAAACTCATCGGCTAATTTTTCGGCTTCTTCATACGATTCTAAAATACCCACTGAACCAGGAACACAAGGCACGCCTGCTTCAATCATTGTTGATTTTGCAGAAGCTTTGTCTCCCATACGATCAATCATTTCAGGCGAAGCCCCAATGAATTTGATGCCGTGTTCTTGACAAATTTTAGAAAACTTAGCATTTTCAGATAAAAATCCGTATCCTGGGTGAATAGCGTCGGCATTTGTAATTTCTGCTGCCGCTATAATGTTTGACATTTTTAAGTACGATAAATTACTTGGAGGTGGACCAATACAAACGGCTTCGTCTGCAAATTTTACGTGCAAACTATCTGCATCAGCTGTAGAATAAACGGCTACTGTTTTGATCCCCATTTCTCTACAAGTTCTAATTACACGAAGTGCAATTTCCCCTCTATTGGCAATTAATATTTTTTTAAACATGTTTTTTTAATTAGATAATTAGACAATGTGTCAATTAGACAATTATGAAGAAAGAAAACTTCTAACTTCCAACTTCTAACTTCTAACTTATTATGATGGATCAACTAAGAATAAAGGTTGATCAAATTCTACCGGAGAAGAATCATCTACTAAAATTTTAACGATTTTACCTGAAACTTCAGATTCGATTTCGTTGAATAATTTCATTGCTTCGATTACACACAAAACATCCCCTTTACCAATAGTTGAACCTACTTCTACAAACATTGGTTTGTCTGGAGCTGGTTTTCTGTAGAAAGTACCAATAATTGGCGACTTCACGGTAATGTATTTTGAATGATCATCTGAAGCAGGAGCTGCAATTGCATCAGTTACTGCAGGCGCCGCAACTTGTGGAGCTGCCATTTGTGGAGCTGCTTGCATTGGCATTTGTTGTACATAAGTTGTAGTACTTTCTGTGCCTTCAGCTGTTGTTTTTATGGTGATTTTAAAATCGTCCATTTCTAATTTTACTTCTGTAGCACCTGATTTAGCTACAAATTTGATTAGGTTTTGAATCTCTCTAATATCCATAATATTTGATTTAGTTTAGTTTGTTTTTATTTAGTATAGGCCCATTTTAAGTAGATGGCACCCCATGTGAATCCGCCGCCAAAAGCAGCAAAAATGATGTTATCTCCTTTTTTTAATTGGTTTTCAAAATCAGACAACAACAACGGTAAAGTTGCTGAAGTAGTGTTTCCATATTTTTGAATGTTAATTAACACTTTTGATTCGTCTAAGCCCATTCTATTGGAAGTGGCGTCGATGATTCTTCGGTTGGCTTGGTGCGCCACTAACCAATTCACATCATCATGTGTAAGGTTATTGCGTTCCATTATTTTTTCACTAACATCTGCCATGCCTGAAACAGCATATTTGAAAACGGTTTTTCCGTCTTGAAACACAAAATGTTGTTTGTTTTTTACCGTTTCTTCCGATGGAGGTAAAATAGATCCTCCAGCTTCGATTTTTAAAAATTCTCTTCCTATTCCGTCGCTTTTAAGGATTTCGTCTTGCAATCCTAAACCTTCGGTATTGGGTTCAAATAAAACTGCTCCAGCACCATCACCAAAGATGATACAAGTAGCTCTATCAGTATAATCGATAATTGAAGACATTTTATCGGCTCCAATTAATAGTACTTTTTTATATTTTCCGGAAGCAATATAGGCTGATGCCGAAGACATTCCGTAAAGAAAACTTGAACAGGCAGCGTGTAAATCAAATGCAAAAGCGTTTGTAGCACCAATTTCTGTAGCCACATATACTCCGGTTGAAGCAACAGGCATATCTGGAGTAGCAGTTGCCATAATAACTAAGTCAATTTCTTTAGGATCTAAATTGGCTTTTTCTAATAAATTTTGTGCGGCTTTTATGGCAAGATAAGAAGTACCTTTACCTTCTTCTTTAAGCAATCTTCTTTCTTTAATTCCGGTACGAGTGGTAATCCATTCGTCATTGGTATCTACCAATGTTTCCAATACTTCATTAGACAATACAAAGTCTGGAACATAGGAACCAATAGCGGTAATTGCTGCTGTTATTTTATTCATCTTTGATCAATTTTTCTTTGTGCCTTTTAGGGTTCAAAAAGTGGTGGAAATTACAAAAAAAATTTCAAACGAATCCTATTCGATGTTAATAATTACAAAACGAATAGGTACTTAACAAAAAAACTCTCACAATGTGAGAGTTTTCTCTATTCTTTTGATGCAATTAAGCTACAGCTTCTGCTTTATCAATTACAACTTGACCTCTGTAATACATTTTACCTTCATGCCAATAAGCTCTGTGGTATAAATGTGCTTCACCAGTTACTGGACAAGTAGCAATTTGCGCAACAGTTGCTTTGTAATGTGTTCTTCTTTTATCTCTTCTTGTTGACGATTGTCTTCTCTTAGGATGTGCCATTTTTCTGTATTATTTATCCGTTAATAGTTTTTTTAAATTTTCCCATCTAGGGTCTATATCATTATTTTGTTCTATAGCTTTATTTTCTTTTGGTGCTAACGATTCTAATTTTTCAATTACATCAGTTAGTGAACCATCTTTTATGCCTGGGTGAATTCTTCGCAATGGAACCGACAATACAATTGATTCATAAATGTATTGCGCCACGTTGACTTGAAATTCGCCATGAGGCAAGATTAGCAATTCTTCGTGTTCATCATTATAGGTGTCTCCAAACTTTACTATTAGGTTTAGTTTTCCTTTAATGGCTAAATCGAATTCTTCTCCTGAAACATCACAAGGCACATTAACGGTACCCTTATGCTTAATTTCAAGTGTTAGCATAGTGCTTTTCTTTTCCAAAACTACACTTACTTTAATTGATGCATCGTTAAATTCATCATAATCAAAGTGTGCAAAGAACGTATTATCTACTTGATAATCAAACTGATGTTTCCCTATTTTTAATCCTATAAAAGGAATCAAATATTCTTTTAAATTGTTCATAACAACAGTTTTACCTTTTTAAAAGGTGTGCAAAGATATAAAATTATTATAAATTCAAACGCGTTACAAACATTTTTTTGTTTATAACTGTTTCTGTTTTGTTTTTAATTGGTTTTTAGTAAGCTCTTGATAGCCATTTCGTCTATGAAAAATATCAATTGCTATATAAACCGCTTCTTTGAATGATTCGTTATTGGCCATTCCTTTTCCTGCAATTTCATAGGCTGTGCCATGATCTGGAGATGTGCGAATTTTATCTAAACCCGCTGTATAATTAACTCCGTTGCCGAATGAAAGCGTTTTAAACGGAATTAACCCTTGATCGTGATACATGGCTAAAACCGCATCGTACTTTTCATACTGACCCGAGCCAAAAAATCCATCGGCTGGGAAAGGTCCAAATACCATATTTCCGGCTTCAAATAATTTTTTCAACGTGGGCTTGATTATTTTTTCTTCTTCATTGCCAATTACACCGTTATCTCCTGAATGTGGATTCAATCCTAAAACAGCGACTTTTGGTTTTTCAATTTCAAAATCTTGTTTTAAGGTATTAATAATGGTTTCTAATTTTTCGGAAATTAATTTTTCGGTTAATTGTTGCGCTACTTCATTAACTGGAACATGATCGGTTAATAATCCCACTCGCAAATCGTCATGAACCATTAGCATCAAGGCATTCCCGTTTAATTCTTTATCCAAATAATCGGTATGTCCAGGAAATTTAAATTCTTCCGATTGAATGTTGTATTTATTTATAGGTGCAGTTACTAAAACATCAACAAAACCTTCTTTTAATGCTTTTGTTGCCGCAACAAATGATTTTATAGCATAACTTCCTACCGTTGCATCGTTTTTTCCAAATTCTAAATCAACGCCTTCACGCCAAACGTTTAAGACATTTATTTTTCCTACAACGAGTTGATCTAATTTATCGATTCCGTGAATGGCAGCAGTTAAATTCAATTCTCTCTTTAAAAAAGAGATGATTTTTACATTGGCAAAAATAACGGGCGTACACAATTCTAACATTCGAGTATCTTCAAATGTTTTTAATATGACTTCGCTTCCAATACCATTTAAATCTCCTACCGAAATTCCAACAATTATATTTTCTGCTTTTTTAACCATAACGAATGTGATTTATTGCTTACTTTTGAAGTGCAAATTTAGTAAAATTATATCAGTTATGTTTACCGGAATTATAGAAACACTCGGAATAATCAAAGAAATTCAAAAAGAGCAAGGAAATCTGCACATTACCGTGGCTTCGGAAATTACGCACGAACTAAAAATTGATCAAAGTGTGGCCCATAATGGTATTTGTTTAACGGTGGTAAAAATCAACCAAAACGAATATACCGTAACTGCTATTCAAGAAACCATAGATAAAACGGCAATTGGCTCATGGCAAGTGAATGATGTCCTTAATTTAGAGCGCGCTATGAAACTAGGCGACCGATTGGACGGCCACATCGTACAAGGACATGTAGACCAAACTGGTACTTGTACCAATATAACAGAAGCCAATGGGAGTTGGGTTTTTACCTTTGCATATGACCCCGCGCTTTCTAATATTACTATTGAAAAAGGGTCAATTACGGTAAACGGAACGAGTTTAACGGTGGTAAATTCAGGATTAAATACATTTAGCGTAGCGATTATTCCTTACACCTATGAACATACTAATTTTCATACTTACAAAGTTGGCACAAATGTTAACTTAGAGTTTGATGTGGTAGGAAAGTACATTGCCAGAATGTATGAACTTCGAGGGTAATTTAGTGCTCAAATAAAAAGTTTATAGTATTTTTCTAATTTAATGATTCTCACTTTTCATATTTGACAAGTGGGATTTTTTTTTATATTATTGTAAAAAATTTATTTAAAAAAACAATTAATTATGGAAAATACAATTGAATTTAAAGGACCATTTAATATTAATCATTTAGACAAAAATTTAGAACTAGAAATAGATAAACCTGGGATTTATATTTGGGGATTTATGGTTGATTCAAACTACAACCCTTTAAATTGTAAAAACATAGTTTCTTTTTCCTCTGAAAAAATGAAGTTTCTTCCTTATTATGTTGGAATGGCAACCGGGAAGGGGAAAAATAATAAGATGACAATTTATAAGAGATTAAACCAACACAAGGAGGTAGATAAATCTAATGCTAATAAATATTTAAGGATTAATAAACCTTTTTTAAATTCATTTTTTAAAGATAAATGCTTTCCTATTCATTACCAAAAGGACAATAATTTTTATAAAAAATTATTGGTTTACAATATTAGTAAGGAAAATAACGCTATTTCATATTTTAATAATCCAATGTTCATGTTTTTTTTATACCAAAAAAAATTAAAAACCAAATTAAACGAATTGTTTAATGTATATAAATCAAATGATTTACCAATAACATTAGAAATCTTTAAAGATTGTATTAAAAATGACCCGTTATACGATATAGTAAATAATAAATTTAATTTTTGGTTTTGTTATGCGGAATTTAATCCTAAAACAAACAATGAGGATAACAAAAAAATCATTTTTGAAGATTTGGAAAGCTTTACTTACTTTTCATTAAAAGGTAAAACCATTAGTGAAGTAAAGAGTTTGGACAAGATTAATAAATGTTTTACAATTAATGATAAAACAAATACAAACATTTTTAAACTTGAGCCCTCAGAAGAGTTTCCTGGTTACTAAATAAACTTTTGTTCTTTGTCTTGGTAATGAACAGAATCTTTAATGAAATCTTGGAATGAAATAGGTGAAACCTCTTGTTTAGAAATCATTTTATTGAAACTAAAATAATAGTTAGGTGAATTAATACATGTATCTAATTTAGGTAATGCATCAGATGTTAATGTTTGTTTTATTATGTCTAAAACTAGGGCTAAGTTATCTAAGTTTGATATAAGAAGTAAATCATCCCACCAAATGTTTTGAATATGTATTTTATCATCAAAAATTAAGTCAAATTCTGATATAGTTTTGTTTTTTAGTTTTTCTATAAATGTATGTAAATCTAATTGAGCGTTCTGTATCTCATCTTGACAATTAACAAAATTAATTTCATTACAATATACACTGGAAAAATGTTTACTGAAATTTATAACATCAAAATGGATGGGGTCGATATAAAGGATAAATGAATTATCAAATTTTCCGAAATAGTTGTTTTGCATATTTTTTTATGCAATAATATACAAAAAAAAACCACTTGTCAAATATGAACTAAAACAATAAATTATGACACAAAACGAATTAAGAGAAGTTGCTAAAAAAATCATTATGACTCTTTATGGTTCACCTTATGAAGAAATCAATAGTCCAAATGGTTTTGGTGCAATTAATGATATTGTTACTGACTTAAATTTAAAAGACGGAATTAATTTCTATCCTAGTAATAACAAGGGTGCGTGTTGTTTAGATGCGATTTTTTTGAGTATTAAACACCAACCAAGACAAAAAACTTTATCAAGAAATGAAATGATTCCTTTAAAATCAGTTCTTGAAAAAATATCTCAACATATTTTTGGGGAATGTAAAGGATACACGAACCAAATTATTTTAATAACCGATACAATTGATACAGACGTTATCAAACCTTGGATTTCAAGCTTTAAAAACTCTAATTGTTGGATAGAAATTATTTATGTGAGAGAAAATGGAGA
>JAGOAL010000052.1 GCA_017983975.1 Flavobacterium sp. | reverse complement strand
ATTCGAAAGAATTCAAAACAATAAAGGTCCGTTAGGAAAATGGGCTTCTCAGGCAGAAGGATATTTTGTATTTCCAAAATTAGAAGGAGAATTAGGTCCAAGAATGCAATTTCAAGGAAAAAATATTTTGAATTGGAGTTTAAATGATTATTTAGGCTTAGCCAATCATCCAGAAGTTAGAAAAGCTGATACTGAAGCAGCAATACAATATGGCGCAGCTTACCCTATGGGTGCTCGTATGATGAGTGGTCATACCAATTATCACGAACAATTAGAAAACGAATTAGCTGCTTTTGTAATGAAAGAATCGGCTTATTTATTGAATTTTGGATACCAAGGAATTATGTCAACTATCGACGCTTTGGTTACAAGAAATGATGTTATTGTTTATGATGTAGACGCTCACGCTTGTATTATTGACGGAGTTCGTTTACATAGCGGAAAACGTTTTACATACAAACATAACGATATTGAAAGTATGGAAAAAAACTTGCAACGTGCTACAAAATTAGCCACTGAGCAAGGAGGAGGGATTCTATTTATTACGGAAGGTGTTTTTGGAATGCGTGGTCAGCAAGGAAAGTTGAAAGAAATTGTTGCCATGAAAAAGAAATACAATTTCCGTTTGTTAGTTGATGATGCACATGGTTTTGGTACTTTAGGTAAAACTGGAGCTGGAGCAGGTGAGGAGCAAGGTTGTCAGGATGGAATAGATATTTATTTTTCAACTTTTGCAAAATCAATGGCTAATATTGGTGCTTTTGTTGCGGCAGATAAAGATATTATCGATTATTTGAAATATAATTTACGTTCGCAAATGTTTGCAAAAGCGTTACCAATGATTCAAACTGTTGGTTCATTAAAACGTTTAGAATTATTGCGTAATTCATCTGAAATAAAAGATAAATTATGGGTAAATGTGAATGCTTTACAAAACGGATTAAAAGAAAAAGGATTCAATATAGGTGATACGAATACATGTATTACACCTGTATATCTTGAAGGGTCTATTCCAGAGGCAATGATTATGGTAAACGACTTGAGAGAAAATTATGGTATTTTCTTATCTATTGTAGTATATCCTGTTATTCCAAAAGGAATTATTTTACTGCGTATGATTCCTACTGCTTCACATACTATTGAAGATATTAATGAAACGCTTACTGCTTTTGAAGCAATTCGTGAAAAATTAGTCAACGGAACGTATGCTAAAATTGCCGAAGCAAGTGTTCAAAATGTAGAATAAAAAAAATAATTTTATAAAAAAAAGGGATTCAATTGAATCCCTTTTTTTATAGCTCTTTTCTATAAGTACGTCTTCGTTTATTAACTATAGTGTTGAAATTTTTCCATAAATTTTGAATCGCATGATTTTCTTCTAATTCTGGCGTTCTAATACAAGTTTCAATTCCTTTTGCTTTGCAAACTATGTGAAGTTCTTCAAAAAGAATAGCAGTCACACCTTTGCTTTGGTACTCAGGAGCAACACCAATGAGATAAAAAACAACTTCTTTCGATTTTTTTCTAGCTTGTAATAAATGATAAAATCCAAATGGGAATAATTTACCGTTCGCCTTTTTTAGTGCTTGAGCAAACCCAGGCATTACAATAGCAAAGGCAATCATATTATTGTTTTTATCCATCACAAATTTAATAAACTCAGGATTGATGAAACTAATGTATTTTTTCTTGAAATACGCTTTTTGAATTGCGTTTATGGGAACAAAAGATTGCAGTTTTGAATACGTTGTATTAAACAAATCAAACATTTGATCTACATAAGGCATTATGTCTTTTGTCTTCGTAAAATTTAGAGACCTTAGTTGATAACGCTCCTGAATTAGTCCGCTAAACTTGTTAAATTGAGTTGGATCTATATCATTAAATGAGAAAATACTTTCTTGATAGGCTTTTTCTACGGTAAGACCAAGTTGTTCAAAATGCTCAATGTAGTAGGGCATACTATACCAAGTAATCATATTCCCCATTTGATCAAATCCTTCAGAAAGCACACCTACTTTATCTAAATTTGAAAAGCCCATAGGGCCTTCCATATGATCCATTTGATGTTTTATGCCTAATTCTTCAACTTTATTTAAAAGCGCTTTTGTTACTTCGATATCATCAATAACATCAAACCAACCAAATCGTACTTTTCTTTTTTCTAAAATAGTAACTTCTTCCCAATTAATGATTGCAGCAATTTTACCAACAATTTTATCGTCTTTATAGGCTAAATAAAAGTGAGCTTCGGCTGTTTGAAGTGCGGGATTTTTTGTTTTGTCAAACGTTTCAAGTTCCTCAGCAATGATAGGTGGAATCCAATAGGGATTATCTTTATATAATTCGAAAGAAAACATAACGTAATCTTTCATTTCTTTTTTAGTGAGCGCCTCTTTTATTGTTATCATTTTATTCTACAGCATCTTTACGTTTTTTGGCTTCTTTTTCGCCTTTCTTCTTCATTTTTTTATCCATCTTACTGCCATTGTCTTTCTCCATTTTAACTTCTTTGTAGTTTTTTGCAAAGCGCCATGAAAAACCAATTCCACCTGAAATAATGCTTGGAGTATCTTTTATGTTTTTACCAATAGAAGCATCAATTTGCATATCTTTATTGAATAAATAGGCGGCTCCAGCTCTAATGATTCCATCCGAATAATAATCTCCCATAAAACCTTGGTTTTCAATAAATCCAGACCATTTTTTGTTGAATCCTCTTGTTAAAGTTAAAATATAATCGATACTTGCAAAATCGGTTCCTATTTTATTATACGCTACATTGGTAACTAAAACCCATCTACTTCCAAATTGATTTTGAGCAATTACCATTGCTTTTGGACTAATTTTTGACTCCTCAACGGTAGTGGGTGCAAAATTGAAAGGATTTTCTGTAAAGTTTAAATTTACTCCTGCATAAACTGCAACAGCAGGAAGTAACTGTCTCCATTTAAATTTTTGATTCGCTTTCCAACTATAAACATTAGGTTTTTCTTCGTAGTTTTTAAAAGGATCATACACTAAATATTTAGCACCAAATAAAGTTTTCTTTAAGGCACTTCTGTTTTTTTCTAGAATTGCCGAGGTATAGGTGTCATTTTGATATTGTATTTCGGCAATAAATTCTAATTGTTCAAAGAATAATCCCCATCGCACATCAAATTCACCCATTAATCCACTGGCTTTATAATCAAGAGCTTTATGGTCTTCACTTACATAATTTATTCCCGATTCTGCTTGAAAAATTGATTTTCCAACAGAAAAAGCCATCATTGATCTACCAGGTCTATTGGAGTTGATATCATCTGTAAATTGAGCCATTGCGCACTGAGCTACTAAAAACAGGCTTAAAACAAAAAGCGATTGTAATGATTTCATACGATTTAATTTATCCTCAAAAATAGTTATTTTATCATAATTTTAAGAAACAATTTATAAGTTTTACCAACTAATATCTGTATTTTTGAATTTTAAAATTAGATTATATGGAAATGGCTTCTGGCTCAAGTATATTAAGAACCTTAGCAATTATTATTTTAAGTTATTATTTGTTTAAGTTTCTAATGCGAATTTTTGCTCCTATAATTATGCAAAAAGCAGTGAATAAAATGCAAGAAAAGATGCAAGAGCAATATAAAAAACAGCAAGAACAGCAAGAACAACAACAGTATACAACATCTCAATTTCAGTCTAAAGAGAAAGAAAAAGTTGGCGATTATATCGATTACGAGGAGATAAATTAAACCTGTGTATCATTCACCAAAGGATATTTTAACAATATCCTTTTTTTAATTACTTTAGCATCTTATTTCATTTTACAATTTACATGAAAAACATTCAAAAAATAGTTCCGCATATCCTAGTTCTTATTGGATTTGTCTTAGTTTCACTAGTTTATTTCTATCCTATTTTGCAAGGAAATAAAATTTTTCAGTCTGATATAGTTCAATATACCGGAATGGCAAAAGAACAAAATGATTTCAGAATGGAAACAGGTGAGGAGCCTTATTGGACGAATAGTGCTTTTGGCGGAATGCCAACGTATCAATTGGGGGCTAATTATCCAAATGATGCTATTGGCACTTTAGATGATTTATTGCGTTTTTTACCTAGACCCGCCGATTATCTATTTCTTTATTTCTTAGGGTTTTATGTGTTGTTAATGGTGTTGAAAGTAGATCCATTGAAAGCCTTCTTTGGTGCTTTGGCCTTTGGATTGTCTACCTATTTGATTATTATTTTAGGTGTTGGTCACAATGCAAAAGCACACGCAATAGCCTATATGCCTATGGTGGTAGCTGGTGTTTTATTGGTTTTTCAACGCAAGTACATAATTGGAGGTTTGCTTACTATGGTAGCCGCAGCATTAGAAATTAATGCAAATCACTTTCAAATGACCTATTATTTGTTGTTTTTATTACTGATAATGGCTATTTATTATGTTGTTATTGCAATTAAAAATAAGGAATATGTAGCATTAGGTAAAACAGTTGGCGTTTTTGCAGCAGCCGGAATTTTAGCCATTGGAGCAAACGCAACAAATTTATTGGCTACAGCCGAATATACCGATTTTAGTATTCGAGGGAAAAGTGAATTAACTTTTAAACCTGATGGATCAAAAAATACAACCAATTCAGCAATGGAGCACGAATACATTACTGAATATAGTTATGGAATTGCCGAAAGTTTTAATTTAATTGCTCCAAGACTTTTTGGAGGTGGAAATAGCGAAACATTGGGTGAAGATTCGGCATTATATTCATTTTTATTGAATTATGGTGCCACACCTGCTGAAGCACTTCAAACCGTTGAATATTATGGAAAAACCTATTGGGGCGATCAGCCTATTGTTGCTGCGCCGGCCTATATTGGAGCCATAGTTTTCTTCTTAGCCGTATTGGGTTTGTTTCACGATCAGCGTAAAATAAAATATGTTTTTTTAGCGGGAGCCATTTTATCATTACTACTTTCATGGGGTAAAAATCTTATTATAACAATAGTCATATTTGAAAATATATTTTCTTTTAATATTACTGGATTTTTAATTGATTATTTTCCATTATATGATAAATTTAGAGCCGTTTCTTCGATTCAAGTAGTCTTAGAATTATGTATTCCGGTATTAGCCATCATGGGTTTACAATCGTTTTTCTCAAATGACAAGGATAAACAATGGGCAAGTTTATGGAAAGCTACTGCAACAAGTTTAGGTTTAATAGTTGCTTTGTTTTTGGTAAAAGGCGCCTTTAATTTTTCAGGTGCGATGGACGAACAATTGTTGCAAATGTTTGGCGAAAGTCAGGATAAATCATTTGGAATCAATTTTATCAAAGCGCTTAAAGAAGATCGAATGAATTTCTATACTAGTGATTTGTTGCGTTCTGGATTATTAATAACCGTTGCTGCTGTGGCGCTTTGGTTGTATATTAAAAATAAATTAGGGACTACAACGACTATCATTGCAGTAGGATTTTTTATGGTAGCCGATTTATTTATGGTCGATAAACGTTATGTGTATAACAATCCAGACCAATTCAAATCTGCTCGCGAAGTCGATATGCCATTTGAGCCTACTGAAGTAGATAACCTCATTTTAAAAGATACTTCAAATTATAGAGTTTATGAAATTCAAGGTAGAATGCAAGCTAGAACATCTTATTTCCATAAATCAATTGGAGGATATAGTGCCGTAAGACCTCGACGTTTTGATCAATTGTTTGATTATAATGTGGAGAAAAACATCAATGAATTAGGAAGTTCAATCGATTTTCAAACACTTAGTTTTACAAAAAGTAATCCGGTTTTGGATATGTTAAATGTAAAATATGTGATTGTGCCAACAGGCCAAGGTGATGTTCCAATTACAAATCCATTTGCTAATGGCAATGCGTGGTTTGTTGAAAAAGTTAAGTTTGTTAGTTCTGCAGATCAAGAAATGAAGGTTTTAGATAGTTTAGATACGAAAAGAGAAGCTGTCTTTAATCAAATTGAGATTATGAAGTATAGTTCTAATGTTCCAATTTATCCAAAAAAAATAGACTCTATTTCGGCTGTTAATTTAGAAGTATATAAACCCAATTATTTAAAATACATTTCAAATAGTACTGATGGAGGACTTGCAATATTTTCTGAAAATTATTATGAAAACGGTTGGAAAGCATATGTTGATGGAAATGAAACACGTATTTTTAGAGCAAATTATGTATTAAGAGCTATCCAACTTCCAGCAGGAAAACACACTATTGAATTCAAATTTGAGCCTCAAGTAGTAAAAACAGGAAGTACAATAACTTTGATAAGCTCTGTTGTAATATTATTATTGATTGTACTTGGAGTATACTTTGAGAACAAGAAAGATAAATTGGTAAAATAAACTAACAGCTTGCAACCAACAAAAAAAATACTCATCATATCGTATTACTGGCCGCCAGCAGGAGGTCCGGGTGTTCAGCGTTGGTTAAAATTTGTCAAATATTTACCCGATTTTAATATCGAGCCTCACGTTTATATTCCAGAAAACCCAACCTATCCTTTGCTTGATGAGAAATTAGTAAGCGAAGTTTCGGAAAAAGCCATAATCATCAAACAGCCTATTTTTGAACCTTATGGATTGGCTTCGGTTTTTTCAAAAAATAAAACAAAAAAAATTAGTTCAGGTATCATTCCGAATCAAAAAAAACAATCATTTGTAGAGAAAGCTATGCTTTGGATTCGTGGTAATGTGTTTATTCCAGATGCAAGAGTTTTTTGGCTAAAGCCTTCGGTTACATTTTTAAAAAAATACCTGAAAGAACATCAAATCGATACCATAATCACTACTGGTCCGCCACATAGTTTACATTTGATAGGTTTGCAATTGAAAAAAGAGCTAAATATAACTTGGTTGGCCGACTTTCGTGATCCTTGGACAACCATCGGTTATCATAAACAACTAAAATTGAGTTCTTGGGCTGCCAATAAACATAAGGCGTTAGAGAAAGAAGTCATGAATTCATGTGACCAACTCATCGTTACTTCACCTACCACAAAAGCTGAATTTGAAACTATTACATCAAAACCTATCGAAGTAATTACTAATGGCTATGATGTGGAGCAAGTGAGTAAAAAATCATTGGACGAGAAATTTACTTTAGCACATATTGGATCATTTTTGTCGGCACGAAATCCACAAATTTTATGGAAAGCCTTACAAGAATTGACTGAAGAAAATTCGGAATTCAATCAGCAATTTCAGTTAAAGTTAATAGGCGCGGTGAGTGCTGAAGTATTGCAGTCAATTAAAGAATTTAAGTTGGAAAACCATGTTAATCTTCTTGGATATATGCCGCATAATGAAGCAATAATAGAACAACGTAGTTCCCAAGTATTGTTGCTTATCGAAATTGATTCAGAAGAAACTAAGTGCATTATTCCTGGAAAATTGTTTGAATATATGGTTTCGGAACGCCCAATTATCGCCATCGGACCAGAAAACGCAGATTTTGCTCAAATTATAAAAGAAACCAATACCGGAACTTTTTATAAGTACAATGAATTTGACGCTTTGAAAAAACAAATTTTAACTTGTTTCGAGCATTTTAAACAGCATAATTTAAAAGTATATCCAGTGGGATTGCAACAATACAGCAGAAAATCATTAACCGATAAGTTGTCAAAACTTTTGAATTCTAAATTATAAATTCATACTTTATCAATGGGAATCGTCATTAAACAATCAATTAGAAACACAATCATCACCTACATAGGGTTTGGAATTGGTGCGATTAATACGTTGTTTATGTA
>JAGOAL010000051.1 GCA_017983975.1 Flavobacterium sp. | reverse complement strand
TTCTAAATACTGCTTAATCAAAAACCGACTATATGGCGTTTGCGTGTTGCTTACTTCCCACACCGATTCATTGTTTTCTATAGCATATACAAACTCCAAATCTTCGGGTTCGAGTGCGCGTAGATATATGTTGGTTCCTTTTAAAGTTATCATTTTTAAATTAAAAATTATTAATCTTGAATCAAATAGGTAAATCAATAGTTCCTTCAAAAACGAAAGTTGCGGGTCCTATTAAGAAAACGTTGGTATATTTTCCGTTATCTACATCAAATTGTACTTTTAATTTACCGCCTTCTACGTTTAAATCGATGATGTTATTATTTGTTTTTCCAGTTTGATGCATGGCGATAGCAACGGCCGTAGCACCAGTTCCGCAAGATAACGTTTCGTCTTCAACGCCTCTTTCATATGTTCTTACTGCAAAAATGTCGTTTTCTAGTTGATGTACAAAATTAATATTACTTCCTGCTTTTCCATACAAATCTGAGTAACGTATTTTTGCGCCTTCCGTTTTTACATCCAAATTTATTAAATCGGAAACTACTTGAACATGATGAGGCGAACCCGTATTTAAAAACGAATAATCTTGATGAACAGCAATACGATCAACATCTTTCATTTGTAATGAAACCATTTTATCTCCAATGATTTTTGCAAAATGATATCCATCAACAGCTTCAAATTCGGCTGTAGCCTCAATAATTCCAAGTTGCTTAGCAAAAGCCACTAAACATCTTCCGCCATTACCACACATCGAACTTTCGTTTCCATCGGAATTAAAATATACCATTTTAAAATCATAAGTAGTATGATTCTCTAATAATATCAATCCATCGGCACCTATTCCAAAACGTCGATCACATAATTGCTCAATGAGTTGCGTATTTTCTTTTGGAAAACTATTCAATCGATTATCGACCATAATAAAATCGTTTCCTGTCCCTTGGTATTTATAGAATGTAAGTAGCATCTCTAAATTAATTTATACAAAAGTACAAATATTAATAAGATGTTAAACATTGTTAATCGAGCGTTAAAGTGATTTTTTGAATAAAAAATGTTTTTAAATTTGGTAAACAAAAATGAAAAATTATGAGAAAATTTGGAAGTTTATTACTAGTATCACTCCTTAGTGGAGGTGTAACATTAGGTGCTTACAAATTATTTTTGGAGCCCAATACCGCAAGTAAAATAACCCTTGCAAACCCTAATTATGCTAAAAACGTTAGTTTAGGTGCAGAAAACATCGATTTTACGACAGCTGCCGAGAATACCATTCATGCAGTGGTTCACGTAAAAAACAAAACCGTTTCAAAAATTCCGGTTATGGATTTCTTTTATGGTTATCGAGGTGATCGTGAACAAACGCAAATTGGAACAGGTTCAGGAGTTATTATTACCGAAGACGGTTATATCGTAACTAATAATCACGTTATTCAAGATGCAACCGAACTAGAAGTTACCCTAAATAACAACAAATCGTATCAGGCAAAATTAGTAGGAACCGACTCAAAAATGGACATTGCCTTATTAAAAATTGAGACCGATGAAAAATTACCTTATACTGTTTTTGGTGATTCAGACGAAATTAAAGTGGGCGAATGGGTTTTGGCAGTTGGAAATCCGTATAACTTAAATTCTACCGTTACCGCCGGAATTGTTTCCGCAAAAGCGAGAAATTTAGCAAATGACGGCATACAATCGTTCATTCAAACCGATGCCGCTGTAAATCCTGGAAATAGCGGTGGCGCATTAGTAAATACTAGAGGTGAATTAATAGGAATCAACACCATGATTTCTTCTCCAACCGGAAGTTATGCAGGATATTCCTTTGCAGTTCCTTCGAATATTACTCGAAAAATAATTGAAGACCTAATGCAGTTTGGAAACGTTCAACGTGGTGTTCTTGGCATTGAAGGTGGCGAAATGAATTCTAATTATGCAAAAGAAATTGGCGTAAAAGAAACGCAAGGATTTTATATCAATAAAGTAACTAAAAATTCGGGAGCTGAAAAAGCAGGATTACAAAAAGGTGATATTATTGTACAATTAGACGATAAAAAAATCAATGGTTTTGCTGAATTAACCGCCTATATAAACACCAAAAGACCAAATGACGTAGTTCAGGTGCGTATTGTAAGAGACGAGAAAGAGAAAACGATTCCTGTAAAGTTATCAAAAAAGGAGATGTTAAATTATGAGTTTAACGGTATTGAATTTGAAGATATTGATGCTGCTGATAAAAAGAAATTTAGAATTAAAGAAGGTGTTAAAATTAAAACACTATCCAACCCCGAATATGCCGAATATTCCAATTTATTAAATGGAGCAATTGTTTTAAGTATCGATGGACAAAAAGCAAAAGATATGGAAACGGTTTCAAGTTATTTAGCTAAAAAAGAAAATCAAAAAGCACAGTACCAAATTATCACTAAAAATGGTCAGTTATATAGCATTATAATGTAGTTATTAATTCAACATGATTATAAAAACCAGTCTCCAAAAAAAAGACTGGTTTTTTTTGTAAAAAAATTTTACGAAAACGTTTGAAATCTATACTTTTGCACTCTTAAACACACAATTCCAAATTTCATGAACAACACAACTTTATACGAAAAAGAAATTGCTTTTCAGGCAGATCGAAGAAAAGCGGGTGTCGAATTTATTAAAATCATCAGCGATTTATGGTTTGACAAATCGATTGAATTAGTATTATTTCGCAATCAATTGATTGACAAGAATGTTAGTGAAATCATCAACTTGCATGAATATGCTGTAGCATTTGTTGGCAAACCAATTAATGTTTTTGATTCGGTAGAATTAGCAAATGCTATTGCTAATTTAGATTTACCTCCTTCAAGAATTGATATTGGAAAATTAACCTATGAATATCATTTAGAGGACAATAAGTATAATGATGCAAAAGCTTTTGTTATTGATAAATTGAAAAATGCTAAAAACTTTCAAGAAATCAAACCAAAAGATGTGGTTTTATATGGCTTTGGTAGAATTGGACGTTTATTAGCGCGCGAAATGATGTCGAAAATTGGAAAAGGACAACAATTACGTTTAAGAGCCATTGTAACCCGTGATAAAAATGACGCCGTTTTATTAGAAAAAAGAGCCTCTTTATTACGATATGATTCAGTTCACGGTGATTTTCAAGGTTCTGTAATTGCTGATCCAGAAAACAATGCGTTACTTATTAATGGAACGACTGTACATATAATTACCGCTAATACTCCGGAAGAAATTGATTACACATCATTTGGAATTGAAGACGCATTAGTAATCGACAACACGGGTGCTTTTACAACTGAAGAAGCATTACAAAGACATTTAACTTCAAAAGGCGTTGATAAAGTATTATTGACAGCACCAGGAAAAGGTGTACCAAATATAGTTTATGGTGTAAATCATGACGATTATAGCCCAGATGAAGTTTCGATTTTTTCTGCAGCTTCGTGTACTACTAATGCAATTACACCTATTTTAAAAGCAGTTGAAGATACTTTGGGTGTTGTGAAAGGCCATTTAGAAACCATTCATGCCTATACAAACGACCAAAACTTAGTTGATAACATGCACAAAAAATACCGTCGTGGTCGTGCAGCGGCATTAAACATGGTTATTACTGAAACTGGTGCCGGAAGCGCTGTAGCAAAAGCGTTACCTAGCTTAGCAGGAAAATTAACGTCTAATGCTATTCGTGTACCTGTTCCTAATGGTTCATTAGTCGTTTTAAACCTTGAAGTAGGCAAAAAAACAACCATTGCAGCGGTAAATAACATTATGAAAAAATATGCCTTAGAAGGCGAACTAGTAGAACAGATAAAATATTCAATGAATAACGAATTGGTTTCTTCCGATATTGTAGGAACCTCAGCACCAGCAATCTTTGATAGTAATGCCACTATTGTTTCTGGAGACGGAAAAAATATCGTGCTTTATGTTTGGTATGATAATGAATATGGCTACAGCCATCAAGTTATTCGTTTGGCAAAATATATTGCGAAAGTAAGACGATATACCTACTATTAGTAGATAAAAAAAAAGCCAGAATTGATTTCTGGCTTTTTTTATATTAATTATTTCTTCTGAGTAATATAATAAATAGGAATTCCTGTAAGCATAATTAAAACACCCCAACCGCAAGTTGCAAATTTAGTAAACAGCAAAGCAATACTTAAGGCAGTTGCAATAACAATATAAAGTAATGGTAAAAAAGGATAACCAAATGCTTTATAAGGTCTTTCAGCATCAGGGCGTTTTTTACGTAAAATGAAAATACCATAAATAGTTAGGATATAAAATATCAATACAATAATTACAACAAAATCTAACAAATCACCATACTTACCAGTTAAACACAAGGCAGAAGCCCAAAAGCATTGTGCCCATAACGCCCAAGAAGGTACGCTTGCTTCGTTTAAATTAGCCGCTTTTTTGAAAAATAATCCGTCTTTAGCCATAGTATAGTAGACACGAGCGCCAGCCATAATTAATCCATTATTACAGGCGAAGGTCGAAATCATAATCATTACAGCAATTAAGGTTGTTCCAATTGTTCCAAAAATATTTTGTGCAGCAACCACCGCCACGCGATCTGAAGGTGCTGTAGCAATATCTTGAAGTGGTACAACTGCCAAATACATTACATTGGCTAAAACATAAATTAACGACACGATAAAAGTTCCTAAAAACAAACTTAATCCAACATTTCGTTGCGGATTTTTAATTTCGCCTGCAATAAAAGTAACTCCATTCCAAGCATCACTTGAAAAAACCGAGCCTACCATAGCTGCAGAAATAGCTGAAATTATTGCAGTTCCTGCCATTGCAGACCATATACCTGTTTCTTTATCAAACGATTGTAATACAAAAGCGTTTTCCCAATTAGCATTCCAAATTTCGGCTTTAGCGCCATATATAAATCCAAAAACAATTAATCCAATTAGTGACAAAATTTTAATTATTGTCAAAACCGTTTGAAGTAATTTACTGTCTTTTACACCTCTACTATTTAAATAAGTCAGAAAAATAATTGTAATAATTGAAACAATTTGCGCAGCATTTATATCTACAATTCCCAATTCAAATAGAATATTTTCATCACTTAATGGAGCATATAAATAAGCTGCAAATTTTGAAAAGGCTACTCCTACAGCAGCAATTGTTCCGGTTTGAATAACCGCAAAGAAACTCCATCCGTATAAAAAAGCAATTAACTTATTGTAAGCTTCTTTTAAATAGACATATTGCCCTCCCGCTTTTGGAAACATCGCACTCAATTCGCCATAACTCACGGCAGCGACAATAGTAATGATACTTGTCAACAACCAGATAGCAATCAGCCAGCCTGCTGAACCTACTTGTCTTACAATATCGGCGCTTACAATAAATATACCAGAACCAATCATTGAACCCACAACTAGCATGGTTCCGTCTAATAAGCCTAATTCTTTTTTAAATTCTTTTTCGCTATTTTCCATAGTTTTCTTGAATAGTTTTGCTAAAGATAAAAAAAGAAATGAAACAAAAAAACTCCCACTTTCGTGAGAGTTTAAAGTTTATTTTAAAATTTTGTCAAGTGTTTCCTTAAACAGTGTACTATTCCAATTCGCTTTTTGAGATTGTGCTACAATAATTCTCCCTTTTTTATTTATCAAATATGTAAATGGCTTTTGATCTGATTTCATTGGAACAGGAATTGGACTCATACTATAAAAAATTGGAAAATTGAAATTATGTTCTTCATAAAATTTTCTTACAATTAACTGAGAATCTTCTGTTACAAAATAAAATTGCATTTTAGTTTTGTATTCGTCGTATACTTTTTGAAAAATTTCTAACTCTTCAAGATTAGATTCGTTCGCTTCCCATAAATGTATTAACATTACATTTCCTTGATCTGCAATTAAGTTTTTTTGATCTCCAGAAGGACCTACCAAAGACCAATCATGATAACCAACTACTTCTTGTTTCTCAAATGGAATAAAAGAAGCTTCAGGCAAATCATTTTCATTGCCTTTTGAACATTTTATAAAACTAGCTATGGAAATAACTACAATTAAAATCAAAATAATTTTAGAATTTTTCATAATATAATTGTTTTAAAATTAAAGTAAAAAGTCTAAGAAAACTTAGACTTTTTTAATTATTTAAAAGAAATGTTATCCAACTAATAACTTATGAGAAGGTGCAAACTTAGTTAAGTTAATTCCTTCCACTGCTTTTTTGTATTCTTCTATAGAAGGTGTTCTTCCTAAAATTGTTGACAAGACAACTACTGGAGTTGAAGATAATAAAGACTCTCCTTTTTTCTCTGCAGTATCTTCTACTACTCTTCCTTGGAACAAACGAGTAGAAGTTGCCATAACGGTATCTCCTTTAGATGCTTTCTCTTGATTACCCATACAAAGGTTACAACCCGGACGCTCTAAATACAACATATTTTCGTATTCTGTACGAGCTGATCCTTTAGGTGCATTATCATCAAATTCAAAACCTGAATATTTTTGCAATACTTCCCAATCGCCTTCCGCTTTTAATTCGTCAACAATATTGTAAGTTGGTGGCGCAACCACTAAAGGTGCTTTAAATTCCACTTTACCTTCTTGTTTTTCAATATTTTTAAGCATTTGAGCTAATATTTTCATATCGCCTTTGTGCACCATACAAGATCCGATAAATCCTAAATCTACTTTTTTAGTTCCTCCATAAAAAGAAAGAGGTCTGATGGTATCGTGCGTATATCGTTTAGAAACATCTTTATTGTTTACATCAGGATCCGCTATCATAGGCTCATTGATAATATCTAAGTCTATTTCTACCTCAGCATAATATTTTGCATTAGCATCAGGACGTAAAGCAGGTTTATCGCCTGTTTTAATCTCTTCAATTCGCTTATTAGCTTTGTTGATAAGACCTTGAAGTACTTTAGTAGCATTATCCATTCCCTTATCAATCATGATTTGGATTCTACTTTTGGCAATTTCCAATGATTCAATCAAAGTATCATCTTCTGAGATACAAATAGAAGCTTTTGCTTTCATTTCGGCAGACCAATCTGTAAATGTAAAGGCTTGATCAGCTGTTAAAGTTCCAATATGTACTTCGATAATTCTACCTTGGAACACATTTTCACCACCAAATTTATGTAGCATTTGCGCTTGAGTAGCGTGAACTACATCACGGAAATCCATATATGATTTCATAGTTCCTTTGAAGGTAACTTTTACCGATTCTGGAATTGGCATTGATGCCTCACCTGTAGCTAAAGCCAATGCTACTGTACCTGAGTCAGCACCAAAAGCTACCCCTTTTGACATTCTTGTATGCGAGTCACCACCAATAATGATAGCCCAGTCATCAATAGTTATATCGTTCAGTACTTTATGAATAACGTCTGTCATTGCGTGGTAAACGCCTTTCGGATCGCGAGCAGTAATCAATCCAAAATCATTCATGAATTGCATTAATTTTGGAATATTAGCTTGTGCTTTTTTATCCCAAACTGAAGCAGTATGACATCCTGATTGGTACGCTCCATCGACAATTGGCGAAATCACTTTGGCTGCCATTGATTCTAATTCTTGAGCAGTCATCAATCCTGTTGTATCTTGCGAACCAACAATATTTACTTCTACACGAACATCTGAACCTGCATGCAATACTTTACCTGGAGTATTTCCAACTGCATTTTTATTGAATATTTTTTCAACAGCTGTAAGTCCTTGTCCTGGATTCGAAACCTCTTTTGAAGGCGCAAAAACAGTAGGGATATCAATTCCTAAAACTTTACAAGCAAATGTTTGAATTTTTTTACCAAAAACAATAGCATAAGATCCACCAGCTTTGATAAACTCTAATTTTTGTGGTGTAAATGATCTTGAAATGTCAATCAATT
>JAGOAL010000023.1 GCA_017983975.1 Flavobacterium sp. | reverse complement strand
CAATGGAACCCAAAAAAATCGAATATAAAAAATCTTCACCTAAGGCACCCATTAATAAGTAAAATATTGCGGGTAAAATATAAATTAATATTTTCATTTATTTTTAAAGTTTATATCAACAAAATTGATTTTTGGTTCTGTATTACTAACAATAACTATTTGTTCAGAGATATTAATTTTCTCATCATTAAGATAATTTATTTTTAAAGAATCTTTACTGTTTGGTTTTATAATAATTTTTTTTTCAAAACTAGCTAAACATTTACAAGAGGTATTAACATTCTCAATTATTAAATCATCATTTCCTGTGTTTTCTATGTTTATATAAAAATTAATTAAATTTTTAGATTTTTCAGCTTTGATGTTAATTTTAGGATTCAAAATTTTAATTATAGGTTTTCTTTCAGAGCAAGAAATGAATAAAAGAAAACTTAAAAAAGAAATTATTTTTTTCATAATATTTTTTTTAATAGGAGGTTTGTTATGACCTCCTATTTTAATTAATATTCACACAAACCATCATTGTCACTTTCCCAAATGCCTAAAAATGATGATATGTAACAGCTCTTATTTTTGCATTCACCATATTCCCAAGATATACTCCATATTCCTATACCTGTAAGTCTTTTACAATCTCGGGTATTGTCACAATCACAGGATTTAATTGGGTCATTACCAACTTTATCTGACTGAGAGTTTTTTATTAACTTGTTCTTTTCAAAGCGTTGGTTGATATTTTCAATTTTTGTCAATAAATACCAGCCTTCATTTTCACCAAATAAAGATTTAGCCTCTTCCATATATTTGTCTTTTTTATTTAATAAAAATGAATTTCTATAAGCATTGTTCTTAACAAATAAATTTGAATTGATTTCTGATTTTAATTTTAAAATAAAATTTTGTTGTACAGAATTTAATTCATTATTTTCTAAAAAATTATCAAGTTTGAGTTGCCAAATTTCGTTTATTTCTGTTGGATTCAAGGAATAAGTTGCTAATTTTTGACTACTTGTTTTATCTAGGTTTATTATATTTTCATAGTTCGATATAGATTTTTTTGTTAGATAATTTTTTGAGTTTGATTCTGCTGTTCCATCATTATCATTTGAACAAGAAGATAATGAAATTAATGAAATAAGAATAAATAGTTTTTTCATCGTTATAAATTTTATATTATTACCTACTATCATTTTTGGGTATCTGTTCGGCTTATTTTCCCCGGTACAAGTCAATACAAATTGTTAGAGACTAACCGTTTCTTTTAATTCTGACCTTAAATCGAAGTTTAGTGAGCAATTAGCCGAAAACGTTTTGATTTTTCCTTATAAATTGACACAAATCAAAACAAATTTTAATTTAACTTGAATACAGTTTTCTGTATATTTTGTTAAAATTTCTATTAATTTTAGTTTCAATTGTAATAAGGTTACTTGTAATTTAAAGATAAATTTGATTTTGTCAGTTATATCTTTTTCAAAAATACATTTTATTTTTATCTATTGGTACTTTTTTTTAACTTTTTTAAGTTATCGCATTAAAAAAAATGTCAATTTAAACCATCAATTAAAGAAAAAATACTATTTTCGATAGACCAAATCCTACCATTATGAAAAACCTATTATTCCTGTTGTTGTTCATTGGCTCTATTGCTTATGGGCAAACGAAATTCACTGTTTATTTTGATACCGATTCGTACCAATTAAAAACAAGCGAATTGACTCGTTTTGATGATTTTTTCAGGAACAAAAACGTCAAGTTTATCAAACTAGTTGGTTACTGCGATGCCAGAGCCTCAAATGTCTACAATGATAGTTTGTCTTTAAGAAGAACGGAATTTCTTTATCAATTAATTGATAAAACAACCAATCAAAAAGTAACTGAAATGGTCGGTCAAGGCGAAAATTTTCAGCAAGATCCTACTTTGGCTTTAAATCGAAAAGTGGATATTTTTTACACTGAAATCCCTTCAGAAGAGCCAGTAACGGTAGTTCCAGCAAGTTTAAATAGTCTGGTTTCAAATGCTAAAGTAGGCGATAAGCTCATTCTAAAAAACCTTTATTTTTATAACCGTTCGGGAATTTTACGCCCCGAATCTAAACCAGTTGTTGAAGAATTACTGGCTATTATGCGCGCCAATCCAAAACTAAAAATCGAAATTCAGGGACATATTTGTTGCCAACTAGGAGCCGATGAAGAAGATACGGCAAAAACAAGAGCAATTACGGTATATAATTACTTGATAGACAATCAAATTAACAAATCCCGATTGAGTTATACTAGTTTTGGTAGTTCAAAACCAATTCATCCTATTCCCGAAAAAACGGAAGAAGAACGCAACGCAAACCGCCGAGTAGAAATTCAAATTATTGAAAATTAACTTTGGCATACTTTTGTATGTAGTATATTTGTTGTTATTTCGTAAAAAGTAAAAAATGAAGGTTGTTTTTTCAATACTATTGTTTGGTTTCGGGTTTGGCGCTTTTTCGCAAGAACAAGTTGCCTTCTATTTTGATACCAATAAATTTGAATTGAATGCTTCTGAATCATCCAAACTTCAACAATGGATTGCAGATAATAAAACGTCGAAAATTTTGTCCATCACGGGTTCAACTGACGAAGTGGGGAGTTTAGGTTATAATGATACATTATCGCAAAAACGAGTTTCGCACATTTTTAATCTAGTCAAAGGAACCGTAAACATTAGACCCGATTTTAAAAGTATTTCTTTGGGCGAAAAAGGCGCTACTTCATTCAATAAAGCAGAAAATAGAAAGGCCATCATTCATTTTTTACAAGAAAAAGATTTGGCCAAGGAAAATGAAATTTTGGGAATAAAAGATACCATCGAAGTAATAATTCCTGAAAATGCAACGTTAGCAGAAAAGATAAAGTTGGCTAAAGTAGGAACCAAAATAGTGTTGAAGAACATAAATTTTTATCAAAACACTTTTGCAACCGTTCCAGAATCGCAAGGAGCGCTGTATGATTTGCTTTTTGTGATGCAAAATAACGAGAATCTAAGAATCGAAATTCAAGGGCATATTTGTTGTATTGATAAAGATTACCGCAATCTTTCTACCGATAGAGCAAAACAAGTTAAGCGTTTTTTGGTTTTTAATGGCATACCGCAGCATAGAATTCAAGCGAAAGGTTTTGGTGTTTCGCAACCCATATATCCAATACCTGAAGCAAGTGCAGAAGAAGCTGCAGCCAATAGAAGAGTTGAAATTGAAATTTTAAATAAATAGAAAAATGAATAAAATAATTGCATTAATAGTACTATCAACTGTATTTTCAACTATGAGTTGCGATAAATGTGAAGAGGGCGATAGAGCCACTCCGGCTTCTTTTTTTGTAGCCATTGTTGATGCCACTACTGATGAAAATGTGTTTGAAAACGAAACGTTTTTACCCACTCAAATTGTGATTAAAGATTTGGAGGATGAACTAGTTCCGTTTCGATTTATTCCCAATTCAAATTTGATCCAAATCTTTCCAAATACTCAAAATGTAGTGGGTAATACCATTGAATTGACGTTGAATAATCCAACAACTTTAACGGTAGAAGAAATACAAATTACCAACGATCTTTCAGCCAAAGAAGAAGAATGTTATACAACTTATAAAGTAGAAAACGTTCAAGCTCCAAATAATATATCAAATGTAGTGGATGGAATTTATGTGATAAAAATTTAAGATTTTTCTAAATTCAAACTTCTAAATTCTAAATTTTAAAACTATCTTTGCGGAACAACAACAACACACACAATTCATGAGTTCTGATACCAGTAAACGTTATAATTTACGAGGAGTTTCTGCTTCTAAAGAAGACGTGCATAACGCCATTAAAAACATTGATAAAGGATTGTTTCCGCAAGCCTTCTGTAAAATTATCCCCGATTATTTGACCAATGATGAAAACTATTGCATCATCATGCATGCCGATGGAGCAGGTACAAAGTCTTCCTTAGCGTATATGTATTGGAAAGAAACGGGCGATATTTCTGTTTGGAAAGGTATTGCGCAAGACGCGTTAATTATGAATATTGACGATTTATTGTGTGTAGGAGCAACCGATAATATTTTATTGTCTTCTACTATCGGAAGAAATAAAAATTTAATTCCAGCCGAAGTTATTTCAGCTATTATTAATGGAACTGAAGAATTAATTGCAGAATTAAAGAAACACGGCGTGACTATCCATTCCACAGGTGGAGAAACCGCAGATGTAGGCGATTTGGTTCGTACGATTATTGTAGATTCTACGGTAACTGCTCGTATGAAACGTGCCGATGTAATTGATAATGCGAATATTCAAGCGGGTGATGTAATTGTAGGTTTAGCCTCATTTGGGCAAGCTTCTTATGAAACAGAATACAATGGCGGAATGGGAAGTAATGGTTTAACATCAGCACGTCACGATGTTTTTGCAAAATATTTAGCAACTAAATATCCAGAAAGTTTTGATGCAGCTGTTCCAAACGAATTGGTGTATTCGGGTCAAACGAAGCTAACTGACGCTGTTAAAAATAGTCCAATTGACGCTGGAAAATTAGTACTTTCTCCAACCAGAACGTACGCGCCAGTTATTAAAAAATTACTATCTAAATACAATTCAAATCAAATTCACGGAATGGTGCATTGCAGTGGAGGTGCCCAAACTAAGGTGCTTCACTTTGTAGACAACGTTCACGTGATTAAAGATAATTTATTTCCAGTACCACCGTTATTTCAATTGATTCAAGAAAATTCTAAAACCGATTGGAAAGAAATGTATCAGGTATTCAATTGCGGACATCGAATGGAAATTTATGTACCTGCTGAAATTGCACAAGACATTATTGAAATTTCAAAATCATTTAATATCGATGCACAAATTGTAGGAAGAGTGGAAGCATCAGATAATAAAAAGTTAACTATAGTTTCGGAATACGGAACGTTTGAATATTAATATTATAGTGATTAGTGAAGAGTAATTAGTTTCTATTCTTAGTCAAAAAATAAAATAAAACACACAACTGAGTTTTAAGTTTTTTTTCGTAAAGTTTTTAACTTCCGACTTCTAACTTCTAACTTCTAACTTTAAAATAATGAACAACGTATTAATTTTAGATTTCGGATCACAATATACCCAATTAATAGCTCGAAGAGTAAGAGAATTAAACATTTTCTGTGAGATTTTTCCATTCGATAAAATTCCAGCCGATTTATCATCCTATAAAGCGGTAATCTTAGGCGGAAGTCCTTGTTCGGTGCGTTCTGAAGAAGCACTTCATCCAGATTTATCTGAAATTAGAGGTAAAAAACCGTTATTAGCGGTTTGTTATGGGGCACAATATTTAGCACATTTTTCAGGTGGAGAAGTTGCAGCATCTAACACAAGAGAATATGGAAGAGCAAATTTATCTTACATCAAAGAAAACGAAGTGTTTTTAGAAGGTGTTTCAGACAATAGCCAAGTTTGGATGAGTCATTCCGATTCCATCAAAAAATTGCCAACAAATGGTGTTAAAATAGCCAGTACAAAAGACGTTGAAAATGCTGCGTATAAAATTGAAGGTGAGACTACTTACGCCATTCAATTTCACCCAGAAGTGTATCATTCTACAGATGGAAAACAAATGTTAGAAAACTTCTTGGTTAAAATTGCAAAAGTGGAACAAACCTTCACGCCAAATGCTTTTGTGGAAGAAGTAATTGCTGATATGAAAGCCAAAATTGGTGATGATAAAGTAGTGTTAGGATTATCTGGCGGTGTAGATTCTACCGTTGCGGCGGTAATTCTAAATAAAGCAATTGGTAGTAATTTATATTGCATTTTTGTAAATAACGGATTATTACGTAAAAACGAATTCCAAAGTGTATTAGACCAGTACAAAGGAATGGGATTAAACGTTAAAGGAGTTGATGCTTCTCAGCGTTTTTATGATGCTCTTGCTGGACTTGATGATCCAGAAGCAAAACGTAAAGCAATTGGAAATGCGTTTATAGAAGTTTTTGATGATGAAGCCAATCAATTAAAAGACGTAAAATTTTTAGGTCAAGGTACTATTTATCCCGATGTAATTGAATCGGTTTCTGCTACGGGCGGACCTTCAGCGACTATAAAATCGCATCATAATGTAGGTGGTTTACCTGATTTTATGAAATTGCAAATTGTTGAGCCTTTACGAATGTTATTTAAAGATGAAGTGCGTAGAGTAGGTGCTACATTAGGAATTGATCCTGAGTTATTAGGTCGTCATCCTTTCCCAGGACCTGGTTTGGCTATTCGTATTTTAGGTGATATTACACCAGAAAAAGTAGCTATTTTACAAGAAGTAGATGCAATATATATTAATGGCTTGAAAGAACACGGTTTGTACGATAAAGTATGGCAAGCAGGTGCAATTTTACTGCCAGTAAATAGTGTTGGTGTAATGGGAGATGAACGTACATATGAAAAAGTGGTGGCGTTACGAGCTGTAGAATCTTCAGACGGAATGACAGCAGATTGGGTGCATTTACCGTATGAGTTTCTAATGAAAATATCTAATGAAATTATCAATAATGTTCGTGGGGTGAATCGTGTAGTGTACGATATTAGCTCGAAACCACCAGCAACTATTGAATGGGAATAAATAAAATATCATGAAAAACATTTGGGTACTAATTTTTTGTTTGAGCTTCTTTTGTGCATTGGGACAGAAGAATGCTACTCACATTGTAGTTAAGGGCGAAACCTTATATGCTATTGCCAAGAAATATCAAATTACGCCCGATGATATTATAAAAAACAATCCTGATGCGATAAATGGTATTAAGGAAAATCAAACATTGTTGATTCCTGTAAAAAGTCTTTTTCCAACTAATGTAACCACTGCAAACGATACCACTTATGTGGTTCAAAAAGGGGAAACTTTGTATGCTATTTCTAGAAAATTCGGAATTACTGTTGATGCTATATTAGCTAAAAATCCAACAGTGAAAGACACCTTATCGGAAGGAGTGCAATTAATACTTCCTACCAAAAAAAATCTGGTATCAACTATTGTCTCTAATAAAGAAAAAGTTGACTTAATCAGCACTGTTTCTAAAGCAAAAACCAGAAATCTTGTCTTGTTCTTGCCCTTTAACATCAATAAAATTGAAAACGATTCGCTGAAAACGCGCAACGAACACATAAAAACGAACAAATTTTTAAATTTAACCTTGGATTTTTATGCTGGGGCTTTAATGGCAATTGATTCGGCAAAAGTATTAGGATTACCTGTTAATGTTAAAGTGTATGATGTCGAGAGTTCAAAGTATTCCTCTAATGTAGCTTCGGTAATAGCTAAAAATGATTTTTCTACTGTTGATGCAGTCATTGGTCCGTTTCAAAATTCATTTGTGGAAACGACAGCACAATTACTTTCAAAATATGATATTCCGGTGATTTCGCCACTTTCAAAAGAAAAAGGATTGGCGTTGCCTAATTTATATTATGCTATTCCTTCCGAAGAACAATTGAAGTCTAAATTATTCCAACATTTCAAAGCAAAAAACGGCAATACTGTTGCGATTATTAGTACTAAAAAAGTAGCTTCAAAAGAATATTTAACCAAAAATTATCCTTGGGTCAAGCAGGCTGTTTTTAATGATAAGGGTGCACTTGATGTAGTTCAATTCAAATTGCAATTGGTTAAAGGAAAGACTAATTTCATTATTTTAGAAATTGAAAAAGCAAGTACGATTCTTAGTATTACCAATGTTTTGAAAGGATTACAAAAAGAATATGAAATTCAATTGGCAGTATATGAAGTCTATGATGCATTGAATTTTGAGGAAATTCCGATTAAAAATTTAACAGCATTAAAAATGATATATCCTGCAGCCAGTAAAGTAATAGAAACACCTGAAGAAATGCTTTTTGCAGCAGCTTATAAAAAAATCAATAATAGTGCACCTAATAGTATAGCGATTAAAGGCTTTGATATTACGTTTGATACCATTTTACGAATGTGTCAAGAAAATGGTTTTGCCGATTCGGTTTCAAAACACAAAACAGCCTATGTTGAAAACAGTTTTGATTATTTCAATGAAAACGGCGCAAACAATAACACCGGTTGCTATTTATTATATTATGACAACGATTTAACGATAAAACAAGCGCAATAATGGCTACTTCAAATATTACATACGTTGGTGATTTAAGAACAGTTTGTATTCATTTGCAATCTGGTACTCAGATATTAACCGATGCTCCAACAGATAATCATGGAAAAGGTGAAGCTTTTTCACCAACAGATTTAGTAGCAACAGCTTTAGGTAGTTGTATGGTTTCAATAATGGGAATAAAATCTAAAGATTTGAATGTTGATTTAAAAGATTCAACTGTTTCTATTACTAAAATAATGCAATCTGAACCGCGTAAAATTGCAAAAATTGAAGTTATCCTAAATATGTCCATTG
This sequence comes from Flavobacterium sp., assembly GCA_017983975.1. Taxonomy (GTDB): domain Bacteria; phylum Bacteroidota; class Bacteroidia; order Flavobacteriales; family Flavobacteriaceae; genus Flavobacterium. The sequence continues at coordinate 22,345 of JAGOAL010000023.1, read as the reverse complement.
AAACTTCTGAAAAAAACAAAACAATTCTTGAAAGAGCTGCCATGACTTGTCCGGTCTTATTAAGCTTGCATCCCGATATTGAAAAAGATGTTGTTTTTAATTGGAAGTAAGAAAAGAACAAAGATGAAAGATAAAAGAATATAGACAGTTTTAAAGTCTTTCTTCTTTTCTCTGTCTTCTATCCTCTAAAAAAAAAATGACCAACCAAGAACTCCTAATTAAACTCGCGCACACAAAAATGCCATTTGGTAAATATGAAGGCTATCATTTAATAGATCTTCCGGAGTATTATGTGGTTTGGTATGCCACTAAAGGTTTTCCGAAAGGACAATTGGGCGAACAATTAAAATTGGTTCACGAACTTAAATTAAATGGACTAGAAGAATTGGTGCGAAACATCCGCAGAAACTTTCCAAAACAAAAATAAATTGTTTACAATTTAATTACAAAATTGATACATCGACTAATTGGCACATTGACTAATTAATATTATCTTTGCGCGTTATTATTATTTATTACAACAAATTCCTCAGTTTAACTAAGGAAACAACAACACAACAACAACACAATGAGCCAAACTAAGTATATTTTTGTTACCGGAGGTGTGACTTCTTCTTTAGGAAAAGGAATTATCGCAGCTTCGTTAGCCAAATTATTGCAAGCCAGAGGATACCGAACGACGATTCAGAAGTTTGATCCATACATAAACGTAGACCCAGGAACGCTAAATCCTTATGAACACGGAGAATGTTATGTTACAGACGATGGAGCGGAAACGGATTTGGACTTAGGTCATTATGAGCGTTTTTTAAATGTTCCAACTTCTCAAGCTAATAATGTAACGACAGGAAGAGTCTATCTTTCGGTTATTGAAAAAGAGCGTAGAGGCGAATTTTTAGGAAAAACGGTTCAAGTAGTGCCTCATATCACAAACGAAATCAAGGAACGCATGCAGTTACTTGGAAAATCGGGTGATTATGATATTGTAATTACAGAGATTGGTGGAACGGTTGGAGATATTGAATCATTGCCTTATATAGAATCTGTTCGTCAATTGATTTGGGAGTTAGGTGAAAATAATGGAATCGTTGTGCATTTAACGTTAGTGCCTTATTTGGCTGCTGCCGGAGAATTAAAAACGAAACCCACACAACATTCGGTGAAAACCTTGATGGAAAGCGGTATCAAAGCCGATATTTTAGTGTGTAGAACCGAACATGAAATTTCACAAGATTTACGTCAGAAATTAGCGTTGTTTTGTAATGTGAAAAAAGAAGCGGTAATTCAATCTATCGATGCATCAACTATTTATGAAGTACCTAATTTAATGTTGGAAGAAGGTTTAGATAAAGTTGCCCTAAAAAAATTAGATTTGCCCGAAAAAAACTCACCCGATTTAAACAATTGGAACGAGTTTTTATTTAGATTAAAAAATCCGAAAAATACCGTAAATATTGGTTTAGTAGGAAAATATGTAGAATTACAAGATTCGTATAAATCGATTTTAGAAGCGTTTATTCATGCAGGAGCGGCAAACGAGACAAAAGTGAATGTAATTTCAATTCATTCCGAACATTTGGATGCTAATTCGGCAGAAAATCAGTTGAAAGATTTAGATGGTATTTTGGTGGCACCCGGTTTTGGCGGTCGTGGAATTGAAGGTAAAATTGATACGGTTCGCTATGCAAGAGAGAATAATATTCCGTTTTTCGGAATTTGTTTAGGAATGCAAATGGCAGTAATTGAGTATTCGCGTAACGTTTTAGGTTATGCTGATGCCAATTCAACTGAAATGAATGAAAACACAGCTCATCCAGTAATCAATTTAATGGAAGAGCAAAAAAATATTGAAAATAAAGGCGGAACAATGCGTTTGGGCGCATGGAAATGCAGCATCGCAGCAAACACGTTGGCACAAAAAATCTATGGTAAAACTGAGATTATGGAGCGTCACCGTCACCGTTATGAGTTCAATGGGGCGTATTTAAACGAGTTAGAAAAGGCTGGATTAGTAGCTTCGGGAGTAAATCCAGATACTAAGTTGGTAGAAATTGTTGAAATTCCTACACATCCTTTCTTTATCGGCGTCCAATACCACCCAGAATATAAAAGTACCGTTGCTAATCCGCACCCACTTTTTGTGAGTTTTGTAGCAGCAGCTGTGCAACATAAAAATAAATAAACGGTTCACTTAATACTGAACACTGAATACTAATAAGTAGATGGAAGAAAAAAAATTAGACCTAAATTCGATTATCGGATTTGTATTGATCTCTGGAATATTATTATGGATGTTATATGCTAACACTCCTAGTGCAGAAGAATTAAAGGAAAAAGAGAAAAAAGAGCAAGTAGAAAAACAAGCCAAAGAAGCTAAATCAGCTAAGACGGTAACAGCGACAACAATTGTAGCTCCAGCAGATGCTACGCAAACAGCCGCAGCACAAGAACAGTTGGGTTCGTTTGGTTATTCAGCTACACTTCCATCAGCAACTGATGCGGTAACCGAAATTAAAAATGAAGTTTTATCGCTTAAAATTTCAAATAAAGGTGGTTATATCGTCGATGCAACTGTTTTAGGATTTGAACAATTTGAAAAAAACTCTAAAAAAGCCGTTCAAATAATTAAAGATAAAAATGCCTCTTTAGATATCACATTAAATACGGTAGACAATAGAACGTTGCATACAAAAGACATGTTTTTTGAACCTAAGTTAACAACCGAAGGTAAAAATCAGGTCTTAACACTTCAGTTAAAAGCTGGTCCCGATCAGTTTTTAGAATATCGTTATGTATTGAAACCTAACGAATACATGTTAGATTTTGGCATTCGTTCTCAAGGTTTAGAAAAAGTAGTCAATACTTCAAAACCTTTAGATCTTGAATGGCAATTAAAGACATATAGAAATGAAAAAAGCATCAGTTATGAAAATCGTTATACTGAACTAGTTTTTGAATATGAAGACGGAAAAGACGATTATTTAAATGCAGCTAAAGATTCAGAAGACGAAGCTGTAGATGTAAGTTATATAGCGTTTAAACAACATTTATTTACTTCAATATTATTAACTGATACAAAGTTTAAAACAGCTAAATTTAAATCAGATAATTTAGTAGAAGACGAAGAAAAAGATACCATATTTACGAAAAACTTTACCGCTCAAATTCCTTTAGCATTTAAAAACGGTGCTTTGAATTACAACATGAATTGGTATTATGGTCCTTCAGATTATACAATCTTAAATGATTATGATAGAAATTTAGACGAAATTGTACCATTAGGATGGGGTATTTTCGGATGGATCAACCGTTATATTTTCATTCCAGTTTTTGGATTAATTTCTGGATTAGGAATTAGTTTTGGTATTGCTATTATTTTATTTACGGTTTTAGTTCGTATTGTAATGTCGCCTGTAACTTATAAATCCTATTTGTCACAAGCAAAAATGAAAGTATTGCGTCCTGAGATTACTGAATTGAACGAAAAATTCAAGGATAATCCAATGAAAAAGCAACAGGAAACAATGAAGTTGTATTCAAAAGCAGGCGTAAATCCTATGGCGGGTTGTTTACCTGCTTTATTACAAATGCCTATTTTTTACGCCTTATTTCAGTTTTTCCCATCTATGTTTGATTTAAGACAAAAATCGTTCCTTTGGGCAGATGATTTATCGTCTTATGATAGCATTTACCAATTGCCATTTCATATTCCATTTTATGGAAGTCATGTGAGTTTGTTTCCAATTTTAGCTTCAATTGCTATTTTCTTCTACATGAAAATGACAACGGGTGATCAAGCCATGAGCCAGCCTACGCAAGAAGGTATGCCAGATATGGGTAAAATCATGAAAATTATGATTTATGTTTCGCCTATTATGATGTTATTTTTCTTTAATAATTATGCTTCAGGATTGAGTTTGTACTATTTTGTTTCCAATTCAATTACCATCGGAATCATGTTAGTTATTAAAAATTACATCGTGAAAGAAGATAAAATTCACGCTCAAATTCAAGAGAATAAAACCAAAGAGAAGAAAGAAGGAAAGTTTCAAAAGAAAATGCGCGAATTGATGGAGCAAGCAGAAGCTCAAAAAGCCGCACAAAAGAAAAAATAATTTTTCAAAATATGTCTAAACCCTGTCTGAAAAGTCAGGGTTTTTTTTGGCAAAATTTTTGATAACTTTACAACATTAAAAAATCAATAATGAAAAACGTTATCTTATTCTTTTTACTCACATTTTCAGTTGTTGCTCAAGAAAAAATCAATCAACTTGACGAACAAGGAAATCGTCACGGATTATGGAAAGGAACCCATAAAGAAACTAATCGCCCTCGTTATGAAGGTGTTTTTTCTCATGGGAAAGAAACAGGAGTTTTTAGATATTTCGATGATACCAAAGCAGGTGCAATTATTGCTACACGCGATTTTTCAAAAAGGGACGGTTCATGTTATGCTGTTTTTTTTGATCAAAAAGGGAATAAAGTTAGCGAAGGAAAATTACTGAATAAAATTCCAGAAGGTCAATGGAAATATTATCATTTTGAATCAAAATCAATAATGAATATTGAGTTTTACAAAAACGGAACATTAGACGGGAATAAAAAAGTTTTTTATTCCAATGGAACGATTGCCGAAGAAACCAATTATAAATTGGGAGTAAAGAATGGTTTGGCCAAAACTTTTTCTGATAAAGGAAAGTTAATTGATGAACATGTTTATAAAAACGGTCAATTTAATGGTTTAGCTTCTTATTACGATGGTAATGGAAATAAAATGTATGAAGGAAATTATAACGATGGGAAAAGAGTTGGTATTTGGAAATTTTATGAAAAAAATAAAGTAATTAACGAAGTAAAAGCAGCAAAGTTTAGTAAAGAGTTAATTAAATATGAACAACGCAATTTGCCACAAGTGTCAAAATCGGAAGAAGAGTTTAAAAAAGAACAAGAGAAAGGAAAATAAATTATGAAGCGAGTTGTAGTAGGACTTTCTGGTGGTGTTGATTCAAGTGTTGCAGCTTATCTATTAAAGGAGCAAGGCTATGAGGTTATTGGGCTATTTATGAAAAATTGGCACGATGATTCGGTTACTATTTCTAACGAATGTCCATGGTTAGAAGATAGTAACGATGCGTTGCTAGTTGCCGAAAAATTAGGAATTCCTTTTCAAACAGTTGATTTATCGGAACAATACAAAGAAAAAATTGTCGATTACATGTTCAACGAATATGAAAAAGGAAGAACACCCAATCCAGATGTTTTGTGTAATCGTGAAATTAAATTTGATGTTTTCATGAAAATAGCGATGTCTTTAGGTGCTGATTATGTCGCTACCGGACATTATTGCAGAAAAGGAACGATTGAAAAAAACGGTACTGAAGTTTTTCAGTTATTAGCTGGAAAAGATGATAATAAAGATCAATCCTATTTTTTATGTCAATTATCGCAAGAACAATTGGCAAAAGCGTTATTTCCTATAGGTGAATTAACCAAACCAGAAGTACGCGAAATAGCTACAAAATTAGATTTAATTACCGCCGAAAAGAAAGATTCACAAGGGCTTTGTTTCATAGGTAAAGTACGTTTACCTGAATTTTTACAGCAAAAATTACAACCAAAAGAGGGCATCATTGTGGAAATTCCATCAGATGCTTCAATCTATACTGCAGAAAAACCTGATTTTAATTCGGAAGAAGAATCGTTTGCTTTTGAAGCACAACGCATCAATTACTTAAAAGTGCCCGGAAAAGTAGTGGGCAAGCATCAAGGAGCGCATTATTTTACAAAAGGACAACGTAAAGGTTTAAACGTAGGCGGCACAAAAGAACCTTTGTTTATCATTGAAACCGATGTTGAGCGAAATATAATCTACACGGGACAAGGAAATCAACATCCAGGATTGTTTAAAAAGGCATTATTTATTTCAAATGCAGAAATTCATTGGATTAGAGAAGATTTGGCATTAAAAAATGGCGAAAAATTAGATGTTTTGGCAAGAATCCGATATCGTCAACCTTTGCAAAAAGCTACGCTGCATCAATTTAAAGACGGAACGTATGTCGTTTTTGAAAAACCTCAATCTGCAATTACAGAAGGACAATTTGTTGCTTGGCATCATATTGATGAGGTTTTAGGCAGTGGTGTGATTGCATAAAATTAAGACGTAACTTTAAATAAAATTGCTTATTTTTGGATGTAATTATCTCTGACAAATGAAAAAAACAATACTTGTTTTTTTATTGATTTTTAACTTTGGCTTTTCTCAAGAAGATGCTTGGGTTTATTTTTCAGATAAACCAAATGCTGCCAGTTATCTTTCTAATCCTTTGTCAATGCTTACACAACGCTCTATAGATAGACGTGTAGCGCAAGGAATTCCTTTAGATAATTTGGATGTTCCAATTGCCCAAACCTATATTGATCAAGTTACTGCTGCTACAGGAATTACCGTTAAAGCTAAATCGAAATGGTTAAATGCTTTACATATTAGAGGAACTCAAGCTAATATTCAAGCGCTAACTAGTTTGTCGTTTGTAAGTTCTGTAAAATTCGCCAACCAAGCTTTGAACAGTAGAACTTCAATTAATAATTCAGAAAATATAGTAAATAAACAAATGGATGTGGCTGTTAATTTTAACTATGGAACTTCTGCCAACCAAATTCAAATGTTAAATGGTCATTTATTGCATCAACAAAATTTTACTGGTGCTGGAAAGATAATAGCGGTTCTAGATTCAGGTTTTCAAAATGTAAATACAGCAACTCCTTTTCAGCGTTTGTTTAATAATAATTTAATACTAGGCGGATATAATTATGTGAGTCAAAGTACAAATATTTATACATTAGATATTCATGGTACAATGGTGCTTTCTTGTATGGGAGGCTATGTTGACGGACAATTAGTTGGTACAGCTCCTGATGCTCAGTATTATTTATTTGTCACAGAAGATGTTGCTTCAGAAAATCCAGTGGAAGAAAGTTACTGGGTAGAAGCAGCTGAAGAAGCCGATCGATTAGGTGTAGATGTAATCACATCGTCTTTAGGATATTTTGGTTATGATAATCCTAATTATAGTCATACTTATAGTGAAATGACAGGCAACAAAGCATTTGCTTCAAGAGGTGCAAATATTGCTTTTTCTAAAGGAATTGTAGTAATTGCAAGTGCTGGTAATTCTGGGGCAATTGCTAATCCATATGTTGGTGTGCCAGCAGAAGCTACAAATGTATTAGCAATTGGCGCGGTAAAACCAGACGAAACTTACGCAACGTTCAGTTCAATAGGCCCTTCATTTGACGGTCGAGTAAAGCCAGATATTATGGCGCAAGGACAAGCAGCCGTAGTTTCAAATATAAGTGGAGCTATTGTAACAGCAAACGGCACTTCATTTTCGGGTCCCATTATGGCAGGAATGATTACAAGTTTTTGGTCTGCTGTACCTACTTTAACAGCAACGCAAGTAGTTCAATTTGTCAAGCAATCTGCTGATCGATATACTGCACCAACAAATCTTTTTGGTTATGGAATTCCAGATTTTCAGCTAGCATTAAATAATGCTTTAGGTAATGAAATTTTTGATAATGAAAATGTTGTTTTATATCCAAATCCTGTTCAAGATAGCGTAACAATCCATTTATCATCAAATCAAAGTGCAGAATTGTATTTTTACAATAGTTTAGGTCAAATAATCAATCAATTTCATATTTCAAATTCCGAAACGTCAATATCATTAGAAAAATTAACTTCGGGAATATATTTTTATGAACTTTCCTTAAAAGATAAAACTCAAAAGGGTAAATTATTAAAATTATAATGAATAAAATCACCCAACTTTTCAATATTAAATATCCAATTATTCAAGGCGGAATGATCTGGAATAGCGGTTATAAATTAGCCAGTGCTGTTAGCAATGCTGGAGGACTTGGATTAATTGGTGCGGGCTCAATGTATCCGGAAGTATTGCGAGAACATATTCAAAAATGTAAAAAAGCGACCGATAAACCTTTTGGCGTAAATGTACCCATGTTGTATCCCAACATTGAAGAAATTATGCAAATTATTAAAGAAGAAGGTGTTAAAATTGTTTTTACTTCAGCTGGAAATCCGAAAACATGGACGCCTTTTTTAAAAGAAAATGGGATTACGGTTGTACATGTGGTAAGCAGTTCGAAGTTTGCCTTAAAAGCACAAGAAGCTGGAGTAGATGCGGTAGTTGCCGAAGGATTTGAAGCAGGCGGTCATAACGGAAGAGAAGAAACTACAACTTTGACTTTGATTCCAATGGTGCGCGAACAAATTACAATTCCATTAATTGCTGCAGGAGGAATTGCAACAGGACGAGGAATGCTCGCGACATTGACTTTAGGTGCAGATGGTGTACAAATGGGAAGCCGATTTGCAGCATCAACTGAAAGTTCTGCTCATGATGAATTTAAAAGAACAATCGTTGAAACGGGTGAAGGGGAAACTCAATTAACTTTAAAAGAGTTAGCGCCTGTTCGATTAATTAAAAATAAATTTTACAATGATGTGCAAGAGTTGTATTCAAAATGCCCATCAAAAGAAGATTTAATTGAATTATTGGGCAAAAGAAGAGCAAAACGTGGCATGTTTGAAGGCGATTTAATCGAAGGCGAATTAGAAATTGGTCAAATTGCTGGATTAATTCATGATATTTTGCCTGTTGAAACTATTGTTGATAATATCATGACCGAATTTAATATTGCCAAACAAGAGCTTTCTAACTTTGAATTTTAATAATTAACCCATGAAATCTTTAAAATACCTACTTTTTTTCCTTTTCCTATTTTCATTTGCGAGTCACGCGCAGCAATTTCGTTTTAAAACTACTGCTTTATCTGTTTTAGAAAAAGATAATAAAGGGAAATGGGGCAAATGGTCTAAGCCTGAAGCTACCGAATTATTCGTAACCCTAGATTATGATAAAAATAAAATCGTAATTTATTCTCGTGAAATTCAGCACTATACTATTGTTGAATATTTAGAGAAAGAAGTAACTAAATCAGATGAAATTAATTCCTATTTGTGCAAAAATCAAGAAGGAACGGCAGTTAAAATATCTTTTTTTACAAGAATTGACTTAGGAAATAAGCCACAATTATATGTCTATTTTAAAGACTTCGTTTTTTGTTATGATGTTGTCGAAGAAGTAACGAAATAAACTCAAAACCAAACGTTTTACATCTATTTTATAATTTGAATAAAAATCACCAATGAAAAAAGCCTTACTTATAATTGTTTCTTTGATTTCTATAGAAAACTTTGCTCAAGAAAAACCAAAATTAGTGGTTGGAATTGTAGTTGACCAAATGAAAATGGAATATTTATACCGTTTTTCAAGCGATTTTTCAGAAAATGGTTTCAAACGATTAATGAAAGACGGATATACCTTTCATAATACACATTACAATTATATGCCAACGTATACGGCACCAGGTCACGCTTCGGTGTATACCGGAACAACTCCATCAGTTCATGGAATTGTAGGTAACGAATGGTTTAATAAAGCTACGGGTAAGGAATTATATTGTACCGATGACGAAACCGTTTCAACCTTAGGCGACGATTCAGTTAACGAAGGAAAAATGTCGCCAAGAAACTTACAAAGTTCGACTATGACCGATGAATTGAAGCTTTCAACCAATTTTAAAGGGAAAGTAATCGGAATTAGTATTAAAGACAGAGGTGCAATTCTTCCTGCCGGACATTTTGCCGATTGGGCTTTTTGGTACAGTAAAACAGGTGCGTTTATTTCGAGTACCTATTATGGTGATAAACTTCCCGATTGGGCAACGCAATTCAATGCTGAAAAAAACTATTTGAAATATGTAGCCAAAGGTTGGGATTTATTAAAACCAAAAGAAACCTATAACGAAAGCTTAACCGATAACAATCCTTACGAAGGAAAATTGTATAAAAAAGCACCTTTTATGCCTTACAATTTACAAGATATGTATGAGGCAAATGATGCGGGAGTTTTACGTTCAACACCTTTTGGAAATAATTTATTGGCTGATTTTGCTAAAAAAGCCATTGAAAGCGAAAATTTAGGAAAAGACAATATCACTGATTTCTTAGCGCTAAGTTTCTCTTCAACCGATTATATTGGACACGTTTTAGGACCTCGCTCTATTGAATTACAAGATACGTATTTGCGTTTAGACGAAACGATTGCTGATTTCTTAGCTTATTTAGATAAAACCGTAGGAAAAGGAAATTATTTGGTTTTCTTAACGGCTGATCACGCTGGAGCGGAAAACGTAACGTATTTAAAAGATAATAAATACAAAGTGGATAACATCAATTATAAGAATATTCAAAAGGAGTTGAAAGAATTTTCAGAAACTACTTTTGGAGAAGATGTGCTTTTAAATTATTCCAACTATAATGTTTTTTTAGATAAAACGAAAATTAAAGCAAAAGGCTTGAATTTACAGGAAGTAAAACAAAACTTTAAAGATTATTTGCAAAAGCAAGACTACATCAAACGTGTTTATACCGAAGAGGAAGTTGCAAATGCCAACGCAAGTGATTATTATTTAAATTTTGTTTCAAAAGGGTATGATGCTACCCAAAACGGTGAATTAGTAGTGACTTTTAAACCGGGTTATGTAGAATATTCTTCAACTGGAACTACACACGGCTCGCCCTATTCTTATGATACGCATGTTCCGTTGATTTTCTTTGGTTGGAACATACCAAAAGGTCAAACCCACGATAGAAAAGAAATCACACAAATAGCACCAACCGTAACACAATTATTGCAAATTACGATGCCTAATAGTTCTGATGGTAAGGTGTTGTTGGAGGTTTTGGATAAATAGTTTTATTTAATATTTTAAAATGAATAAAAGTTTTGTAGAATTTCAAAGATTTAGTTCTAAAACTGAATTAGAAAAGGGAATTAAAATATTAGCTGAAAATAATATTGAGTACATAATTGAAGACGTTTCAGTAAATTTAGATCCTGTCTTATCAAGTAATAAACTAGGATTAGAATTTTTGTTAAAAATTGAACAAGTTAATTTTGAAAAAGCTAATAAAATTTTAGACGAGTTTTATAGTTTTGAAATAGATGAAATCGAAAATGATTATTACCTATTTAGCTTTTCTGATGATGAATTATTAGAAGTAATTATTAAGAGTGATGAATGGAATAAATTTGATGTACAATTAGCTCAAAAAATATTAAGATTAAAAGGAAAGGGATTGTCAAATTTAGAAATTGATAAGATTAGAGCACAAAGGATTATAGAATTGTCAAAACCTGAAAAAAAGCAATCAATTTGGATTTTTGTTGGATATATTTCTTCAATACTTGGAGGTTTATTAGGAATTTTTATTGGTTGGCATTTATTAACCTTTAAAAAGACACTTCCTAATGGAAATAGAATTTACAATTATTCAAATGAAGATAGAAAACATGGAAATCAAATTTTAATTCTTGGAATTTTATCTATAATAATATGGATATTAATTAAAATTATTTTCTCTTAAAATAAAAAGCATCAAATTTTAGTTTAATGCTTTTTAATTATTCAAATTCGTATTACACCTCAATCATCACCTGATTTTTCAAAATATCATCAAACGTTTCGCGTTCTCTGATTAAGTGTCCTTTACTGTCTTTCCATAATACTTCGGCTGGTTTTAGTCTTGAGTTGTAATTCGAAGCCATCGAAAAGCAATATGCACCAGCATTTCTAAAGCATAAAATATCACCTTCATGAATTTCAGTAATTCTTCGGTTGCTTGCAAAAGTATCGGTTTCACAGATGTAACCAACTACCGAGTAATAGCGTTCTTTTCCTTTTGGATTGGAAATATTTTCAATATGATGTTGCGCGCCATATAACATTGGACGAATTAAATGGTTGAATCCCGAATCAATTCCTGCAAAAACGGTTGAGGTAGTTTGTTTTACCACATTTACTTTCGCTAAGAAATAACCAGCTTCGCTTACCAAGAATTTACCAGGTTCAAAAGCTAAAGTTAATGGACGACCGTATTCTTTTTCAAAAGCTAAAAAACGTTTCGTTAATTTTCTTCCAAACTCTTCTACATTAGTTTCAATATCCCCTTTTTTGTAAGGGACTTTGAATCCGCTTCCAAAATCAATAAAGTCCAATGCTGGAAAATTTTTAGCCGTTTCAAATAATATTTCTGCTGCATACAAGAAAACTTCCACATCCAAAATATCCGAACCCGTATGCATGTGAATGCCATTGATGTGCATTTTAGTATTTTCAATAATTCTCAAAATATGAGGCAATTGATGAATTGAAATTCCAAATTTACTATCAATATGTCCCACCGAAATATTCGCATTTCCGCCCGCCATAACATGCGGATTAATACGAATACAAACAGGAACATTCGGATGTTTTGTCCCAAATTGCTCCAATATCGATAAATTATCAATATTAATTTGAACTCCTAATTGCGCTACTTCTTCAATTTCCTCCATTGAAACACCATTTGGAGTATAAATGATATATTTTGGTTCAACTCCAGCATGTAAACCTAGTTGCACTTCTTGAATAGAAACGGTATCTAATCCTGAACCCAAACTTTTTAAGTATTTTAAAACCGAAATGTTTGACAATGCTTTAACAGCATAATGAACCTTAAAACGTTCAACTTTACTAAATGCACTTTGTAATCTTTTGTATTGAAAGGCAATTTTATCTGCATCGTAAACGTATAACGGGCTTCCAAATTCAGTTGCTAATTGTTGTAATACTTCTGTTTTCATTGTAATCTAATTTGATGCAAAAGTATTGCAATATTTATGTTAAACAATTTTTAAAACAAAATATAACAAATTATAACATTTTGTTATATTTAAAATATCAATAAATTACATCCCGACTAATACTTATCAATTCATGTATACCAAATTCCCAAATTAAACCTAAAAAAGTTAGTCAATTAAAAATTACTTTGTTATTTTTGTGGCACTTTTTAAAACAAGATAAACGCATAATAATTATGAACATACACGAATATCAAGGTAAAGAAATTTTAGCAAGTTATGGAGTTCGCGTACAACGTGGAATTGTAGCTAACAATCCGGTTGAAGCGGTAGCTGCTGCTAAACAATTAACAGCAGAAACAGGTACAAGCTGGTACGTAGTAAAAGCACAAATTCATGCTGGAGGTAGAGGTAAAGGCGGAGGTGTTAAATTGGCTAAAAACTTAGACCAAGTAACTGAAATCTCTGAACAAATCATCGGAATGCAGTTGATTACACCACAAACTCCACCAGAAGGAAAAACAGTGCATAAAGTATTAATTGCTGAAGATGTATATTATCCTGGAGAAAGTGAAACATCAGAATTTTATGTTTCTGTGTTGTTAAATAGAGCTACTGGTCGTAATATGATTATGTATTCTACTGAAGGTGGAATGGATATTGAAGAAGTAGCTGAACATACGCCACATTTAATTTTTACAGAAGAAATTGATCCTGCTGTAGGATTACAAGGTTTTCAAGCGAGACGAGTAGCCTTCAATTTAGGTCTTTCTGGAAATGCGTTTAAAGAAATGGTTAAATTTATTGATGCATTATACAATGCTTATATTGGTTCAGATGCATCAATGTTTGAAATTAATCCAGTACTTAAAACATCTGACAATAAAATATTAGCAGTTGATGCTAAAGTTAATATCGACGATAATGCATTATACAGACAACCTAAGTATGCTGAAATGCGTGATATTAGAGAGGAAAATCCTATCGAAGTTGAAGCTAAAGAAGTAGGATTAAACTACGTAGACCTTGACGGAACTGTAGGATGTATGGTTAACGGAGCTGGTTTAGCAATGGCAACCATGGATTTAATTAAATATGCAGGATTTGAACCAGCAAATTTCCTAGATGTAGGAGGAACAGCTGATGCTAAACGTGTTGAAACTGCTTTCAGAATTATTTTGAAAGATCCAAATGTAAAAGCTATTTTAATCAATATTTTTGGTGGAATCGTTCGTTGTGATCGTGTAGCTCAAGGTGTGGTTGATGCTTATAAAAATATGGGTGACGAAATAAAAGTGCCTATTATTGTTCGTTTACAAGGTACAAATGCTGAAATTGCAAAAGAATTAATCGATAATTCAGGTATGCCAATTTTATCTGCAGTTCAATTCCAAGAAGCAGCAGATCAAGTAAAAGCAGCTTTATCATAATTAGAATAAACAACTATTATATAAAAACTCTCAGATTTTCTGGGAGTTTTTTGTTTTAACAGACTAAATTTCCAAAACAACTCAAGATTTCTTACCTTAGCCTTTCAATTTTATAGTATGATTTCAGAAGTACAATTTCAAAACGAATTGGATTTAATTATAAAAAACGCTATCAGGGAAGATGTTGGTGATGGCGACCATAGTTCGTTGGCTTGTATTCCAACATCGGCACAAGGAAAAGCAAGATTGCTGGTAAAAGATGAAGGAATCATTGCAGGAGTTGAATTTGCAAAAATGATTTTCAAGTATGTTGATCAAGAATTAAAAATTGAAGTATTTATAAATGATGGGGAAGAAGTAACGCATGGAGATGTTGTTTTTCAAGTTTCTGGAAGTTCTCAATCTATTTTAAAAGCTGAACGTTTGGTGCTGAATTCAATGCAACGAATGAGTGCTATCGCAACAAAAACGAAACTATTTGTTGACTTATTGAAAGGTACCAACACAAAAATTTTGGATACCAGAAAAACTACGCCAGGTATTCGAGCTATTGAAAAATGGGCAGTAAAAATTGGTGGTGGAGAAAACCATCGTTTTGCGTTGTATGATATGATTATGCTAAAAGATAATCACAATGATTTTGCTGGAGGTATTCCACAAGCGATTGCAAAAACCAAACAATACTTAAAAGATCATAATAAAGAGTTAAAAATAATCGTTGAAGCACGAAATCTTGAAGAGGTTCAACAAATTTTGAATGCAGGAGGTGTTTATCGAATTTTATTAGATAATTTTGATTATGAATCGACTAGAAAAGCAGTTCAGTTAATTGGTAATCAATGTTTAACCGAATCATCAGGAAATATTAACGAAAAAACAATTCGTAATTATGCCGAATGTGGTGTAAATTATATATCATCAGGTGCATTGACGCATTCGATTTACAATATGGATCTAAGTTTAAAAGCAATTGATTAAATGTCTGAAGAAATAGAGCAAAAACTAAATAAAATTCCAGTCATTAAGCAATTAGTTGCTTTTGGAAAAACCATCAAGCTAAAATCGTTTGAAGGGCTTTCTTTGTATGATATTTTAGAATTATATGTTATTGGAATCTTTAAAGGAGCATTTTCTTATAGAGCAAGTGCTGTGGCGTTTAGTTTTTTTATGGCATTGTTTCCATTTGCGTTATTTATTTTAAATTTAATTCCTTTTATTCCTTTAGAAAATTTTCAACAAGATTTTTTACAATTTGTAGAAGAAGGTGTTCCGCCAAATACCTATGATGCTATTGCGTTAATTATTAGCGATATAATGAATCACAGTCATCAAGGGTTACTTTCTTCGGGATTTATTTTATCGATTTTATTAATGACTAATGGTGTAAATGCTGTTTTAGGGGGCTTCGAAATGTCGGCACATATAACCATTACCCGAGGTTTTTTTAAACAATATTTTATCGCATTAGCACTTTCGCTAGCATTATCGCTGCTTTTGATTGTTACTGTTGCCGCTATAGTAATTGCTGAAATCATGATTCAAAAAATTAATATTCAGGGCTATGTAGCTGATGTTTCTGTGATTGAATGGAGTCGCTTTTGCTTTATTATTTTAATGATTTTAATTACGACTTCTGTATTGTATAAATTTGGAACAAAAGAAACCTATAAAATATCCTTCATAAGCTATGGCGCTGTATTTACTACAATTTTAGTACTTATTTCGTCGTATATATTTGGTGTATATGTAGAAAAATTTGCCCGATATAACGAACTTTATGGATCTATTGGTACACTTCTTGTATTAATGTTTTATATATGGATTAATTGTATGGTGTTGTTATTAGGTTTCGAACTAAATGCAACTATTTCTAAATTAAAAAGAAAAAATTTATATATTAGCACAAATTAAAAAACAAATTATTATGAAATCAAAGATTATCACCCTATTAATGGTTATTGCAACATCATTAACTGTTAATGCACAAGAAACTGTTTCAGGAGTTAAAGTTGATGCTAAATTGTCTTTAGAAGGACAAAGTTTGGTTTTAAATGGTGCTGGAACAAGAGAAAAAATGTGGATTGATTTGTATGTAGGTTCTTTATATTTACCAAAAAAGAGCGCTAGTGCAAAAGATATTATTGACAGTAAAGATGCTGGAGCTATTAAATTAAACATCATTTCTGGAATGATTACTTCAGAAAAAATGATCTCAGCAATTAATGAAGGTTTTGAAAATTCTACAGGAAAGAAAACAGCTCCATTAAAAGCTAAAATTGATAAATTCAAAGGGTTTTTTAAAGACGAAATTAAAAAAGGAGATGTTTTTATCATTATGAATGATCCAAACGAAGGTGTGGTTGTTTACAAAAACGGTGCTAAAAAAGGAACTATTGATGGTTACGATTTTAAAAGAGCATTATTCGGAATTTGGTTAGGTGATAAACCAGCCGATGCCGATTTAAAAGCAGGAATGTTAGGAAAATAAGACCAAACATCAAGATAAAAAATATAAGCGTTCTCAACCGAGAGCGCTTTTTTTATGAATTAAAACATCCATCATCAAAATCTATCTTTTTCATCTTTTTTCTAATTTACTTTCTCTATTCTCTTTTTCAAACTATATTTGTTACATGTTGTATTTCATTGAAGTTGTTTTGCCGTTAGCGGTTTCCAAAACCTTTACATATCAGGTTTCAGAAGCGGAATTTCACTACATTCAAATAGGAATGCGAGTGGCTGTGCCCTTTGGTAAAACAAAAATCTATACAGCATTAGTACTTGACAAAAACAATACTCCTCCGCAATTATATGAAGCCAAAGAAATTCATCAAATATTAGATGAAAGTCCTGTGTTTAATTCGTTCCAAATAGAGCATTGGAAATGGATTGCCTCATATTATATTTGTTCATTAGGAGAAGTTTTTCGTAGTGCTTTACCAGCAGGTTATATTTTGGAAAGCGAAACAATTATTTCGGCTAAAGAACATTCAGAGATTGATTCAAATGATTTAAAAGACGATGAATATTTGATTCTGGAAGCATTAAAAATGCAATCATCAATTACTATTCAAGAGGTTGTTAAAATTTTAGGAAAGAAAACGGTTTTTCCTATTATTAACCGATTATTAGCAAAAGGTGCTTTGGTTTTACAGGAAGAAATTGCTGAACAATACAAACCAAAATTGGTTCGATACATTAAATTACAAGACGATTTTTTGCAACACGATAAACTAGCTGAATTACTAGAATTACTATCCAAAGCAAAAAAACAACGCGAATTAGTATTGCATTATTTTCAATTACAAGCCCAAGATAAAAATCCAATTTCGGTTAAAAAACTAACAGAAACTTCCGGAAGTTCTGCTGCAATTGTAAAATCATTAGTCGATAAAAACATTTTTGAAGAATATTTTATTGCGCAAGATAGAGTCACTTTCGATAAAGGTGAAAATAGTCATTTCGCGCTAAGCGAAGCACAGCAAAAAGCTTTTGATAGCATTGAAGATAATTTTAAATCTTTCGACGTTAGTTTATTACATGGAGTTACTGCTTCGGGTAAAACAGAAATTTACATCAAGCTTTTAGAACAATATGTACAACAAGGCAAGCAAGTGTTGTTTTTGCTTCCCGAAATAGCTTTAACCACACAATTAGTGCAACGTTTAACGGCTTATTTTGGTAACGAAGTGGCTGTTTTTCATTCGAAATATTCCAATAACGAACGCATTGAAGTGTGGAATCAAGTGCTCGAAAATTCTCCAAAAGCAAAAGTTGTTATTGGTGTTCGAAGTGCTATGTTTTTACCTTTTTCAAATTTAGGATGCATCATTGTAGATGAAGAGCATGAACAAACCTATAAGCAACACGATCCTGCGCCAAGATATCATGCCCGAGATGCGGCCATTGTTTTAGCAAAACAACACAATGCTAAAGTTCTTTTAGGAAGTGCAACTCCTAGTTTGGAGACCTATTACAACGTGCAAACCAAAAAATACGGTTTAACCGATTTAAAAGTGCGGTATGGAAATGTAGTGCTCCCTGAAATTTTTCTCGTTGATATTAAAGATAAGTATTTCCGAAAAAAAATGACAGGCCATTTCTCTGACGAACTTATTGATGCAATTACTGAAACCCTTTCATTAGGCGAACAAATTATATTATTTCAGAACCGTAGAGGATTTTCGCCCTATGTAGAATGCATGACGTGTGGTCATGTGCCGCATTGCCCTAGTTGCGATGTGAGTTTGACCTATTACAAGTTTAAAAATCAATTGCGTTGTCATTATTGCGGCTATTCAATGGCAAATCCTACACATTGTCATAGTTGCCAATCGGTTGATCTTTCAACAAAAGGTTTTGGGACAGAACAAATTGAAATGGAATTAAAAGCGCTTTTTCCAGAAAAAAACATTGGAAGAATGGATCAAGATACTACGCGAGGGAAATTTGGTTTCGAAAAAATAATTAATTCATTTAAAAATAGAGAAATTGATATTTTGGTTGGTACTCAAATGCTAGCCAAAGGTTTAGATTTTGATAATGTAACATTAGTAGGGATTTTAAATGCCGATAATTTACTGAATCAGCCTAATTTTAGAGCATATGAAAGAGCTTTTCAAATGATGACACAAGTAGCGGGTAGGGCAGGTCGTTCAGAAAAAAAAGGAAAAGTACTCATTCAAACATTTAATCCGCATCATAATACCATTCAACAAGTATTGAGTTCAAATTATTTGGACATGTACAAAGAGCAAATTTATGAGCGTCAAAATTTTAAATATCCTCCGTTTTATCGTTTAATTAAAATAACCTTGAAGCAGCGGGATTTTGATAAGTTAAAAGAAGGCTCCTTGTGGTTTTATAATGTATTAGTTCAAAGTTTGCCCTATCCAGTTTTAGGTCCAGAGGAACCTGCAATAAATAGAATTCGAAATGAATATATTAGAACAATAATGGTAAAAATTCCTGTTAATTCTAATTTAGGACAAGCAAAAACGGTTATAAGTAAAATGAGAGCCAGTTTTGAAGCGATTCCTCAATACCGATCAATTAAAATCACAATTAATGTAGATGTGTATTAAATACTTTCGATTGCTTTAATGATTTCTTCTTTTTTATTTCGGCTTAAAGGTATTTTTGTGGTACCTATTTCAGCAAATTTATTGTTGAATTTTTCAACTCTTGCAAGATTAATAATGAATGATTTATGTACTCTAATGAATTTACCTTCAGGAAGTTCTTTTTCAAACCCTTTCATGGTAGAAAGTACTAAATGGGTTTCATCGTCAGTAACTACTTTAATATAATCTCCGTAGGCCTCAATCCATTTAATTTTGGAAATATAAATCTTGAGTTTTTTTAAATTGCTTTTAATAACAATACTTTCTCCTTGTTCTTCATGAAGGTCATAACGAAGTGCATGTAAATCAGCAGCCTTTTTAATAGCTTTGATAAAGCGTTCTTTTGATAAAGGTTTCTGAAGAAAATCGGTCGCTTCATAATCAAATGCTTTCGCGGCATAATCGGCTTTTGAAGTAATGAAAATGATTTGAGGCTTGGTTTTTAAACCATCGAGTAAGTCAAAACCATTGATTAAAGGCATTTCAACATCAAGAAATATAAGGTCTATTGTATTGTTGTTAATACAATTTTTTGCTTCTAAAGCGTTAGCAAAATCACCAATTAAGTGTAACAACGTAGATTCATTAACTAATTTAGTTATCGTGACTCTTTGAACGGCACTATCATCTACAACAATACAATTTAACTTCATGGGTTTTTTAATAAGAATTTAAAAGTATAATAAATAATACAACAATCCAAATATCAGATTAAAAAAAATATTTAAAGAACTATTGGTTATTAGAATAAAAACACTATTTTTGCACCCAATTTTATAACATTAAATATAAAGATTATGAATCATTATGAAACTGTTTTCATCTTGAATCCCGTTTTATCTGAACAACAGGTAAAGGAAACAGTAAGCAAGTTTGAAGATTTTCTTACTTCTAAAGGATCTGAGATGGTATCGAAAGAAGATTGGGGCTTAAAAAAATTAGCCTACGAAATTCAACACAAAAAAAGTGGATTTTACCACTTATTTGAATTCAAAGCACCAGCTGAAATTATTATTGCATTTGAAACTGAATTCCGTCGTGACGAGCGTGTTATGCGTTTCTTAACTGTGTCTTTAGACAAACATGCAATTTCTTGGGCAGAAAGAAGAAGAGTGAAATTAAAAGCTAAAACAAACTAATCATGTCTACATTAGAGCAATCTGCAAAAGGTAAAAAAGACGGAGATATCAGATATCTTACGCCTTTAAACATAGATACAAACAAAACTAAAAAATACTGTCGTTTCAAAAAATCAGGTATCAAATACATTGATTACAAAGACGCAGACTTTTTATTGAAATTTGTAAACGAGCAAGGTAAAATTTTACCAAGACGTTTAACTGGTACTTCATTAAAATACCAAAGAAAAGTTTCTGTAGCTGTTAAAAGAGCTCGTCACTTAGCTTTGATGCCATACGTGGCCGATTTATTAAAATAATAATTAACGTATAGTTGTTGCTTCGCCATTGGCGGGCTAACTTCTACTAAAAAGGACAACAACATGGAACTTATCTTAAAACAAGACGTTCAAAACTTAGGATTTAAAGATGATGTAGTAACTGTGAAAAACGGATACGGACGTAACTTTTTAATTCCTCAAGGTGCAGCTATTTTAGCTACTCCTTCTGCTAAAAAAGTTTTAGCTGAAAACTTAAAACAAAAAGCTCACAAAGAGGCTAAAATTGTTGACGATGCTAAGAAATTAGCTGAAGCAATTAAAGCTTTAGAAATTAAAATTTCTGTAAAAGCAGGTGGTGATAAATTGTTTGGTTCAGTTACTAATGCTAACATTGTTGAAGCATTAGAAGCTAACGGTCATTCAATTGATAAAAAATTCATCACAAGCGGTGTTGTAAAACGTGTGGGTAAATATACTGCTACAGTAAGATTACACAGAGATGTTATTGTTGAATTACCTTACGAAATCGTAGGAGAAAAAGCATAATTTTTCTAAAAATATAAATTAGCTCCGAATTTTTCGGAGCTTTTTTTTTATATTTACCTCATGAAGTATGCAAGATTAACGAAAGAACAGTTAGAAGAATTACATCCCGAATTTATTACGTTTTTGGCAACTCAATCCATTGATAAAATGGAATGGGACGATATCAAGAAGAATAGACCTCATGTGGCCGAACAAGAAATCGATTTGTTTTCAGATATGATTTGGGAAAAAGCACTAACCAATGTGACGCATATTGATCATTTTTCTAAAAATTACATTTTCCTTTTTAAATGTATGCAAAATGTCGTTTTTTCTTTCGTTATTAAAACCAATAATTCTCAAATCGACTTTGTTTCTGCAGATGGAATTCAATGGTTGTCTGAAAATTTATTTTCCGATGAAGTTGAAATTACAAGAGGTAAAAAAGACGTTTCAGAAAATAGAAATGAATCGTTATTTGAAATCATCAAGCAAGGCGGAATCATCAGTAAAGGAGAATTGTTTACCAAATTAGACAGCTTAATCAATCAGTAACTATGAATGTTTTAGAGATAATTAAGAATTTAAGAGAGGCATTAAATCAGCATAATTATAACTATTATGTGTTGGATAAACCTACAATTTCCGATTTTGAATTTGACCAAAAACTAAAACAGTTACAAGAATTAGAAGCGCAACATCCTGACTATTTTGATGAAAATTCACCTACGCAACGAGTAGGAGGTAGTATTACCAAGAATTTTGAAACGGTACAACATGAATACCGTATGTATTCGTTAGACAATTCCTATTCTATTGAAGATTTACAAGATTGGGAAACCCGAATTCAAAAGGTTTTAGGCGATGTTCCGTTAGAATATACGTGCGAATTAAAATACGATGGTGCTTCAATTAGTATTACCTATGAAAATGGGCGATTAGTTCGTGCAGTAACCCGTGGCGATGGTTTTCAAGGCGATGATGTAACCAATAATATCAAAACAATCAAAGCTGTTCCTATTCATTTAAAAGGTGATTTTCCTGATAAATTTGACATTCGTGGCGAAATTATTCTTCCGTTTGCCGGATTTG
>JAGOAL010000022.1 GCA_017983975.1 Flavobacterium sp. | reverse complement strand
GTCTACAATGTGCCCAGCAAACAGCGCCATAACTATAGCCGGAATTACTTCCATAAGCCCAATTAATCCTAATGACCAAGGGTCTTTGGTAATTCGGTATACTTCCCATTCTATTAAGACAAATTGCATTGACCAAGCCAATACAATAGCTAATCGCATAAGTATAAACCAACGAAATTCTGGGATTCGTAAAGCTGAAAATGGATCTTTTTTTGTCATAGTTTTTTACCGCAAAGACGCGATGATTCTCGCAAAGGTCGCAAAGATTTTATTATTTAACGCTTATTTTACTTGTTCTTTTTACTTTACACTTTTTACTTTTAGTTGGTTCTTACATCGCGCAATTGCAATTGCAAACTAACCGTTCCGTTCCATTCGTTTTCTTCTAAAACATAAACGGCTTCAAACGGATTTCTGTTTTTTACAATATCTATTTTATCTCCAAGTCCAAAACCAATCGCGTTGAAATTTGGCGAATTATTTTGTTTCACGAAGGCTTTTAAATGTTCGGCATCGTTACCCAATGTTTTAGCATAACCTGAATCGATTATATTTTTCGACAAAAAAACAGGTGTCATATTTTCTGGTCCGAAAGGTTCGAATTGTTTTAGAATACGCATAAATTTTTCATCAAGATCCGAAAAATTCATTTCTAAATCTATAGAAATTTCAGGAATTAATAAATCGGGATGAATGGTTTTTTTGACTTCGTTTTCAAAAGCTGCTTTGAATTTTTCGTAATTTTCTTCTTTCAATGTCATCCCTGCAGCATACATATGTCCTCCAAATTGTTCCAAATGTTCGGCACACGCTTCTAACGCATTATAGACATCAAAATCTTTTACGGAACGTGCCGAAGCCGCTAATTTATCGCCGCTTTTTGTAAAAACAATAGTTGGGCGATAATACTTTTCAACCAATCGAGATGCTACAATTCCGATGACGCCTTTGTGCCAATTTTCATGATATACAACCGTTGAAAATCGGTTTTGCTCGTTGTTTTCTTCGATTTGAAGTAACGCTTCTTTGGTAATTTGCTTGTCCAGTTCTTTTCTGTCCGAATTGTGTTGCTCAATTTCAGAAGCAAATTGTTCCGCTTGTTCTAAATTGTATTCGGTTAAAAGTGCTACGGCTTCGTTTCCGTGTTTCACTCTTCCGGCAGCATTAATTCTTGGTGCTACGATAAAAACCACATCGGTTATCGTTAAGACTTTTTTCTTTACATTTTGAATTAAGGCTTTAATTCCTGGTCGCGGATTGGTATTTATGACTTCCAAACCAAATTTAGCTAAAACCCTATTTTCACCAGTAATTGGTACAATATCAGCAGCAATAGCTGTAGCAACCAAATCCAAATAAGGAAGTAAATCTTCAATCGTTTGGTTTCTGTTCTCGGCTAACGCTTGAATCAATTTAAATCCGACACCGCAACCACATAATTCGTCATACGGATAGGAACAATCTTTGCGTTTTGGGTCTAAAACTGCAATAGCATCTGGTAAAATATCGCCAGGTCGATGATGGTCGCAAATGATGAAATCGATGTTTTTTGCTTTCGCATAATTCACGTGGTCAATCGATTTAATACCGCAATCCAAAGCTATAATTAAGGAAACATCGTTGTCTTCGGCATAATCAATTCCGAGATAGGAAATACCGTAACCTTCGTTATATCTATCTGGAATATATGTCGCCACATTCGGATAAAAACTTCGTAAATAACTCGAAACTAAAGAAACAGCGGTTGTTCCATCTACATCATAATCGCCAAAAACTAAGATATTTTCGTTATTGGCAATGGCTTTTTCGATACGAGAAACGGCTTTGTCCATATCTTTCATTAGATACGGATTGTGCAAGTCTTCTAAAGTGGGTCGAAAAAATGTTTTGGCTTGTTCAAAGGTTTCTATTCCTCTTTGAACTAATAAAGTAGCGATGATTTCATCGACTTGAAGGGCGTTTTGTAAGGCTTGTACTTTTTCTTTTTCTGGCTTTGATTTTAGATTCCAACGCATAATGATTTTGGATTTACGATTTGTGATTTACGATTTTTGGCTTATAGTATTGAAAAACAAAGATATAAATATTTTTAATTTTAGCCACTGATTTCTCAGATTATAAGGATTAAATCCTTTGTAATCATGCAATCCGTGGCAAAAAATAATAGTTTAATTTAAAATTATTCTTTTCTTTCTTCCAATAAAAAAATATAAGAAAGAACCTATAATTGGAACAAAAAGTAATACTAATATCCAAATCAATTTATCATTTCCATGAAATGAATTTTTCAAAACATCTACCATACAAAATATCCAAAATAGTATATTAATAAATAAAAATACTTGCCAAATGAACAATCCGAATGAAACATTATCTATAAAAAATTCCATACTATAAATTTAAGTGTTTTACTTTAAAATCTTTCCCCCAACACAAACCACAATTTCCCCTTTTGCCGGTTTTACTTCAAAGTGTTTTAAGACTTCTTCAGCTGTTCCTCGGATGGTTTCTTCGTGTAATTTTGAAATTTCTCTGGAAACAGAAATGGGTCTATCCGCACCGAAATATTGAATAAATTCGGCTAACGTTTTGTTTAATTTATGTGGAGAAACGTATAAAATCATAGTGCGTGTTTCTCCGGCTAAAGCCAAATAACGTGTTTGTCTGCCTTTTTTATCGGGTAAAAAACCCTCGAAAACGAATTTATCATTCGGCAAACCACTATTTACCAAAGCAGGCACAAATGCGGTTGCTCCAGGTAAACAATCTACTTCAATTCCGTTTTCCACACAAGCGCGTGTTAATAAAAATCCGGGATCAGAAATGGCTGGTGTTCCTGCATCGGAAATTAATGCAATCGTTTCGCCACCTTTTATTCGAGCAATTACATTTTCTACCGTTTTGTGTTCGTTATGCATATGGTGACTGTGCATGTGCGTAGTAATTTCAAAATGCTTTAGCAACTTTCCGCTGGTACGTGTGTCTTCGGCTAAAATTAAATCGGCTTCTTTCAGCACTTTAATCGCTCGAAACGTCATGTCGTCTAAATTGCCAATTGGCGTAGGAACTATGTATAATTTACTCATTTAAAACAATTTAAAATACGAATTTCACAAATTTTCACTGATTATTTTGTGTGAATCTGTGTTTGATAAAGTAGTATTTATTTAAATTTATTTTCTACAATTTCTATGAAACGTGCTTCATATTCTTCGTTTCCTTGCCAATTATTATAATCGGGTTTTACAAAATCAAGAATAAAACTTTGCGCTTCTTCAAAATTATCAAAGGTGTTTAGTTGAGAAAGTACTCTATTAAAATCATCGGCATTTCCGCCAAATAATTTTTTCTCAAAAGCAATACGATCATTTAAACCAATATTGATGCCTTTATTTAATTTATCATTTAAAGACATTGTTTTGTCTTCTTTTTTCTTTTCAGATGGTTTCTCAACTTTGTCTTCAACCATTGAAGTTGATTCCGCTTCAATAATTGGCTCAATATCCAAAGACACTTCCGGTACAGCTTCAAAAGTAGCTTCATTTGCCTGTTCTACAGCAACTGGAACTTCATCTACTTTTACAAAATCAAGTTCTTGATAATCGTGAACTAGCATGTCTTCAAACGAAATTTGCTTGGCAACTGTTTCTTTTTGATTAACCGTAGTTTCAGATTTTTGTTCTTCTATTTCTTCAACATCTTCTTCTTCAACTTCACTTGCTACTTCTTCTTCACTTTCTTCAAGGGTTAATTCAGCAACTACAATTTTCTCTTCTGGTTGTGGTTCCAAAATTTCAGGTTCAATTTCCAAAATAGTTGTCTCTACTTTTGTTTCTACTTCTTCTACTTTTGGAGTTGTAAAGACTTCCGATGGTTTTCCTTCCAACATTTCTTCAAAAACAGCTTCTGGTATTTCGTTTTTTACTAATTCGAAATTTTCTTCATAAAAGCGTAAAATCGTCAATTGATCATACAAGTTTTTAACTTCTTGTTGCAATTGAAGGGTTTCTGAATGGTTTTTTAACTTTAGAATTCGGTGCGCAATACTGATTAATTCAGCGGAAATTCTTTTCTTCATAACTTTATTAGATGGAATTGAATATATCGATACTTTTTTAATATTTTTGTTTTGCTTACAAATGTAGCAGAAAATATTTTTTTTAACGTACGAAAGATACAAAATGTTTCTCGAAAATACTGTAAATCAACAAGAACAATTTGGTTGGATTGAAGTAATTTGTGGTTCTATGTTTTCTGGTAAAACAGAAGAGTTGATTCGCAGATTAAAACGCGCTCAGTTTGCCAAACAAAAAGTGGAAATCTTTAAACCGGCTGTCGATACAAGATATGACGATGAAATGGTAGTGTCGCACAACAAAAATGAGATACGCTCTACTCCTGTTCCTGTGGCCGAAAATATTCGGATTTTAGCACAAGGTTGCGATGTTGTAGGTATTGACGAAGCTCAGTTTTTTGATGAAGAAATTGTGGCCGTTTGTAATGATTTAGCCAATTCGGGCATTCGTGTAATCGTTGCCGGATTAGATATGGATTTTAAAGGAAACCCTTTCGGACCGATGCCTGCGCTTATGGCAACAGCCGAATACGTTACAAAAGTACACGCTGTTTGTACCAGAACTGGAAATTTAGCGCATTATAGTTTTAGAAAATCTGATGATAAAAGACTGGTTATGCTTGGCGAAACTGAAGAATACGAACCTTTGAGCCGTGCTGCCTATTTTAAAGCCGTTAGAGAAAACATGGAAGTAAAAGATGTTGAAATTATAAACAAGCAAAAAGAAGATAATCAATAATTTGAATCTTACTATCAACCATATTATTTCGTTTTGTAAAGGCATTTTTCACGGAAATTTGACTGAATTTACTGTAAGTCATATTTCGATTGATAGCCGTTCGTTGCAAAATGGGAATAACACCTTGTTTTTTGCTATAAAAGGGCAAAATCATGATGCACATTTGTATTTGGAAGAGCTGATTGCAAAAGGCGTTCGTTATTTTGTGGTCGAATATATTCCGGAACATTTATCCGAAAAAGCAAATTTTATTATCGTTGAAAATTCGTTGAAAGCATTACAACAAACTGCGATTGGGTATCGAAAACAATTCGATTTTCCGTTTGTGGGAATAACGGGAAGTAATGGAAAAACAATCGTGAAAGAATGGTTAAATTTCTTGTTGAGTCCGAATCATTTGATTGTTCGAAATCCGAAAAGTTATAATTCTCAAGTGGGTGTTGCTTTATCAATTATAGGTATTGAAGGCAATTACGATTTGGGAATTTTTGAAGCGGGAATTTCGTTACCGAATGAAATGTCAAATCTAGAACAAATTATTCAACCTAAATTCGGAATTTTAACAACTATTGGTTCGGCACATGATGAAGGATTTCCAAATCGTGAAGAAAAAATCAAAGAAAAAATCAAACTTTTCGAAAATTGTACGGATATTTTCTTGGAAAAAAATGACAAAATAGAAACGTTACTTCCTAAAAATAGCAACAAACACACTTGGAGTTTTTCGGATGAAAATGCGCAACTTTTTGTTTCGAAGAAAAATTGTAAAGACTCAACCGAACTAAACTTTAAATACAAAGACAATTCCTTTGTTGTAATAGTTCCGTTTACTGATGAAAATTCGATTGAAAATGCGATTACTTGCGTAAATTTTATGCTGTTTTTAGGCGAAGAAATTGCCTTTATACAAAAACGAGTTTCGGAGTTATACCCAATTGAATTAAGGCTTCAAGCTAAAAAAGGGATTCATAATTGTTTGGTAATTGATGATAGTTATTCGGTCGATTATCCATCGTTGAAAATTGCATTGGATTTCTTAGAACAACAAAAATTACACGATAAAAAAACAATTATTTTATCGGATATTTTTACAGATGGAATAGCGATTGAAACACTTTATGATCAAGTAAAACAACTGCTTTCCAAAAATAAAGTTGAGCGAATTATTACCATTGGCGAAACCATAGGAAAACAATTAAACGATTTGCCTAATGTGATTTCGTTTGCTACAACTCAAGAATTTTTACAACAATTTAATCTTCAATCGTTTCAAAATGAAACTATTCTAGTTAAAGGTGCGCGCGGATTTAATTTTCATGAAATTGTGGTGGTGTTAGAAGAAAAAAATCACGAAACAATATTAGAAATCAACCTCGATGCGATTAGTCACAACTTGAATTTCTACAAATCCAAATTAAAACCTGAAACTAAAATTATGGTGATGGTTAAAGCGTTTGGTTATGGAAATGGTGGTTATGAAATTGCAAAATTGCTCGAACATCATAAAATAGATTATTTAGGTGTGGCTTTTGCCGATGAAGGCATCGAATTGCGAAAAGCTGGAATTGCGACTCCAATTATGGTTTTAAATCCAGAAAATAGTAGTTTTAGAGCGATGATTGCTTATAATTTAGAACCCGAAATTTATTCGATTTCAGGTTTACAAGCCTTTTTAAAAATAGCCCAAGAACAAAATATCTCAAATTATCCGATTCATATTAAATTAGATACCGGAATGCATCGTTTAGGATTTGAAGCGCATTTAATTTCCGAATTGTGTTCAGTACTAAAAAACAACAATTTCGTTAAGGTGAAAAGTGTGTTTTCGCATTTAGCGGCAAGTGATGATTTGCAATTTAATGATTTTACGCAACTGCAATTTCAACGATTTGATGCGATGATTGAAGAAATAGAAAAAATAGTAGCTTCAAAACCAATTCGTCATATTTTAAATACTTCTGGGATCTTTAATTATGCTGATAAGCAAATGGAAATGGTGCGTTTAGGAATTGGTTTATATGGCATTGGAAATTCGGAACAAGAATTACAAAGCTTAGAAAATGTAAGCACTTTAAAAACCATCATTTCACAAATTAGAACCGTTTTACCCGAAGAAAGCATTGGTTATAGCCGAAGATTTCGAGTAACTGAAAATATAAAAGTGGCCACCATTCCTGTTGGCTATGCCGATGGCATCAGAAGAGCTTGGGGCAATGAAAAAGGTTTTGTTACCATCAATAATCAAAAAGCAACTATTTTGGGTTCAATTTGTATGGACATGATGATGGTTGATGTAACCAACATATCATGTAAAGAAGGTGATGAAGTGATTGTCTTTGGTCTAAACCCAAAAGTAACGGAAATGGCAAACAGAATTGGAACTATTCCGTATGAAATACTAACCGGAATTTCGCAACGTGTAAAACGAATTTTTTATACAAATTAATTTTAATTAAAATTGTATATTCGTGTCTCAAAATTAATTTAAAAAAACCCTAATTATGTTAAAAGAATTCAAAGCTTTTGCCATGCGAGGCAATGTAGTAGATTTAGCCATTGGTGTCATTATTGGTGCCGCTTTTGGAAAAATTGTAAGTTCGTTCATTGAAGATGTCATTACTCCATTACTACTAAAACCTGCTTTGGAAGCTGCTAACTTATCAAAAATTGAAGAGTTAACTGCTTTTGGTGGTGTGAAATATGGAATGTTTATTTCATCTGTCATTAATTTTGTCATTGTGGCTTTTGTTCTTTTTTTAATTATTAAAGGAATGAATGCCGCAAAGAAAAAAGAAGAACCAGCACTTGCTGCTCCAGCTGCACCAACACAAGAGGAACTGCTTACAGAAATAAGAGATTTATTAAAAAAACAATAAAAACTAAAACACCTGTATTAAGGTGTTTTTTTATTTTGCCTAATAAAAATGCAATAAAATTCATTTTCATAGTTAAAACTTTGTTGCTATATACTCTGTAAACAAAATATCTTTACTATTTTTACAGCTTAAATACAATTTTATGGCATCATCATTTGAAAATTACAATAAGCGAAGATTAATTTCATCCTATTTTTCAGTAGTATTAAGCATCTTTTTAGTTTTATTCCTTTTGGGAACATTAGGATTATTTGTAATTAACTCAAAAAAAATATCTGATGATTTTAAAGAGAACATTCCGATGACTGTTTTCTTTAACAATGCAGCAACCGATAGTGTTATCAATTCGTTTGATGTTGAGTTGAAAAATGCAAAATTTATAAAAGATTATGCCTTTGTTCATAAAGATAGTGCCGCTAAAAACAATGTTGATATTGTAGGAAAAGATTTTATGGAATTTTTAGGATTTAATCCGCTTCAAAATTCTTTTGATATTCACTTAAAAGGTGATTATGTTAATTCAGTTAGTATTAACAAAATTGAGCGTTCTTTTCGAAAAAACGAAATGGTTACCGAGATTATTTATGACAAGCAATTAGTTGATTTAGTAAACAATAATGTGAAAGAAATTAGCTTTTGGATCTTAATTGTAAGTGGTGTTTTAACGGTTGTTGCAATGTTGCTAATTAATAGTTCATTACGCTTATCTGTATATTCGCACCGATTTACTATAAAAACCATGCAAATGGTGGGTGCCACAAAATCTTTCATTAGAAAACCATTTATTTGGACAAGCATTAAATTAGGATTAATTGGTTCTGCATTAGCAATTATTGGATTAATCTGTGTTGTCGTTTATGTTGATGGTTTATTTCCAAGTTTAGGCATTGCTAAAGATTATGTTTCTATAGGAATTGTAGTATTTGGTGTGTTAATTATTGGAACAATCATTACTTCAATAAGTACTTATTTTGCCACTCAACGTTTTTTGAATTTAAAAACCGACGACCTTTATTAGTGTTTAGTCAATTTAAAAAAATATAAAAATGGAAAACAACAATAAACCCGAATTTCTTTTTGACAAATTAAATTATAAAATTCTTTTAATAGGATTAGCTGTTATTGCCCTTGGATTCATATTAATGAGCGGCGGTGGAAGTGAAGATCCAAATGTTTTTAATGAAGAAATTTTTAGTTTTAGACGCATTCGATTAGCACCAGCCGTTGTACTTCTTGGATTTGGAATTACAATTTATTCAATATTAAAAAATCCAAAAAAACAGTAATTAGGAAAAAGGGATAAGTTATTAGAAAATTTCTATTGCCTATTGCCTATTGCCTATTGCCTAATTTCTAAAACATGAATACATTCCAAGCTATTATCCTTGCCATCATTGAAGGAATAACCGAATTTTTACCTGTTTCTTCAACTGGACACATGATTATTGCATCTTCTTTTTTTGGCATTGCTCAAGACGATTTTACAAAATTATTTACCATTGTAATCCAATTAGGAACCATACTTTCAGTAATTGTATTGTATTTTAAACGCTTTTTTCAATCGCTAGATTTTTACTTTAAATTATTTGTCGCCTTTATTCCTGCCGTAATTTTTGGATTATTATTAGGCGATTTTATTGATGGATTATTAGAAAATCCCATAACCGTTGCTATTTCATTAATTATTGGAGGCTTTTTATTATTAAAAGTAGACCAATGGTTTGGCAATGCTGAAGGAACCGAAATTTCGTATTTAACCGCTTTTAAAATTGGTTTGTTCCAATGTTTAGCAATGATTCCTGGTGTTTCAAGAAGTGGCGCTAGTATTGTGGGCGGAATGACCCAAAAATTATCTAGAACTACGGCTGCCGAATTTTCATTTTTCTTAGCAATTCCTACTATGTTAGGCGCTACGTTGAAAAAATCATATGATTATTATAAAGCTGGTTTTGTACTTTCTGATGACCAAACTAATTTATTAATTATTGGAAATGTAGTTGGCTTTATTGTAGCCTTAATTGCTATCAAATCATTTATTGGGTTTTTAACTAAACACGGATTTAAAATCTTTGGTTATTATCGAATTATTGCCGGAATTGCTATTTTATTGATTCATTTCTTCGTGCAAAAACTTACTGTTATCTAATGAATGCCGAAGAAATTTTAGCTGGTAAAGTACTTCTGATTGACAAACCTTTAACATGGTCTTCTTTTCAAGCGGTGAATAAATTGAAGTACATTTTAAAACGAAAATACGATTTACCAAAGAAATTTAAAATAGGTCACGCCGGAACTTTAGATCCATTAGCGACGGGTTTGTTGATTATTTGCACCGGAAAATTCACTAAAAAAATTACCGAAATACAAGCTCAAATTAAAGAATATACCGGAACTATTGTTTTAGGCGCTACTACTCCATCTTACGATTTAGAAACCGAAGTAGATGCTACTTTTCCAACTGCTCATATTACAGAAGCGCTCATTTTAGAAACTACCCATAAATTTCTGGGTGAAATTGACCAAAAACCGCCTGTTTTTTCAGCCATTAAAAAAGATGGTAAACGATTGTATGAACATGCTCGTGCGGGTGAGGAAGTCGAAATTCAATCGAGAAAAACCACTATTTACGAATTTGAAATCACCAGAATTCAGTTGCCAGAAGTCGATTTTAGAGTACAATGCAGCAAAGGAACTTATATTCGTTCTTTGGCTTATGATTTTGGATTGGCGTTACAATCGGGCGGACATTTATCGGCGCTTCGTCGAACAAAAATTGGCGATTATTCAGTTGAAAATGCTATTTTACCTGATGATTTTGAACAATCTTTAAGTTAAAATATTCTGAATCTGAAGTTTAAACTAAAAATATTTCTTATTTTTACGTAGTATAAATTTTTGTACACATGAAAACTACTGATAAAAAAAATAAAAATCTTGCTATTCCAGGCAAACCAATGTCTCAAAAAGCATTCGCGGACTTAATTAATGAAGCCGAAAATGGTCCGTTTTTGACTGTTGAAGAATCAAAAGAGAAATTTGAAAAATGGAAGTTAGAAAGAAAAAAGTAGTTACGTCTTATCCGTTTGATAATTTCGATTTGATTAGTATTTATGAATATGGATTTGCTGAATTTGGTGAAAAATTAGCTGCAGCTTTTATTGCTGAAATTTATAAATACATCGAAAAACTCGAAACAGAATATCTTCTTCATCCAGAATGCCGTCATTTAGCAACCAAAACAAAAATTTATCGCAACATTATTTTAGGCTCATATTTGATTATTTATAGAATTCAAACAAATCGAATTGAAGTTTTGAGAGCTTTTCACGGAAGTCAATCCCCAAAAAACATAAAAACTGTCAAAAAAATTAAATTGTAATTCTCTTGAAAAATCTATTTTTACCTATCATTCTAGTATTATTTAACTTTTCATTTGCACAAGTTGAAATTACGGTAAATGATTCGGACGACATTCCAAAAAAGAAAAAAATAACTTTTACTCAATTTGAAATTTCTGTTCCTTTACAAGGAAATAAAAATCGCGGAGAAATTTATCCTGATGGGAGTACAAATAACAGTTGGTTTCTTCCTGATGGAGTGAATGCAAATTTTAGTTATGGTGTTCATTTTAATAATTGGGTTGGTATTACTGCAAATTCAGGTATTGGAATGAAACTTTCTGAAAAGCTAGTTGTTGCCCCCGTTTTCACCAACTTAAGAGTTATGCCAAAAATCGGTGAAGAAACTCGAATTGGAATTGATATTGGTTTAGGTCATTCATTTGCTCTTGGAAGAGGCAATTTATCTGGAACTTTTAAAAGAGTAAAATTAAACTTAGAAGCTGATGAAATGCAACTTTTTATTGAAGTGGTCTCGTATGGAATTGAATTAAACAATAGTAACCAAGGGAGTATTAGCCTTGGCATAGCTTTAGTATCTTTTTAAAATGAAAAAAATAGTCTTTCTTGCGCTACTATTTTCTTTTTTTAGTTTTTCCCAAAATGTTAAACTAAAAACAGGCGATATTTTATTTCAATCGATGAACTGCGGCCCATTGTGTGAAGCCATAAATGAAGTAACCGAAGGCTATCTAGGAAAAGATTTCAGTCATTTAGGAATGGTTTACATCAAAAACGATTCGATATTTATCATTGAAGCAGCCGGAAAAGTGGTAAAAATCACACCATATGAAACCTTCAAAACGTATACCAATGAACCTATGTACATTGGAAGACTAAATAAAAAATATCGAAAATATATTCCAGAAGCTATAGCTTTTTCATTGCAGCAAGTTGGTGTTCCTTATGACGATGAATATTTATATGATAATGGAAAATATTATTGTTCGGAATTGATTTATGATGCGTTTTTGCATTCCTATAAAAAACCGTTGTTTGATTTATTTCCAATGACTTTTAAATCGCCAAAAACAAACGAGTATTTTGAAGTTTGGGCAGACTATTACAAAAAACTAAACTTGGAAATTCCAGAAGGTCAATTGGGTTGCAACCCTGGCGGAATTTCTACTTCTGATAAGCTGAGAATTATTGGAACCATTAAGTGATTTTGTTTCACAAATTTTTATAAAATATGTGTAATCCGCGTTCCATTTTTAACTTAAATACGCTCATACATTTCCACAATTTCTTGTTGAATCGAAAGGCCTTTATCGTGTAAATACCATTTTTGTAATTCAATTTTAGCCGTTTCGTCTACCACACCATGGGTCGCTTTGTAATCAATAATCAATTGTTTAGCTCCTGTAGGTCTTGGCCCCCAATCGGCAAGAATTTCAAAATTTTCGGCATCCAAAACAATTAATTTAGGAATCGCTTTACCTCCATTGGTTAAAAAATGTTGCATTACTGCATCGTTATCATCGCGCAAAGCAATTTTCAATTCAATTTTATCGGTTACTTCCGCCATTTTATGGATAACTGGAACGATTTGAGCTGCATCACCACACCAACCTTCGCTTAAAACCAACCAGATGTATTTTTTATCTAAATTTTGAAGTTTAGTTATTATTTCAGGCAAAACAAAAATTGTTTTTTCTAAACGATTCATTCGGGTTTCATTCAATTCAGAATAATGTAATAAATCCTCCGATTGTTCATGCCCCGTAGATTTACCTTGTGAAATTAAATTAGCAATATGTTTTCTATATTCGGCAAAAGAAAAACTATTTTGCAATGCTTTTTGAATAGTATTTATCATCTTCTTAACTTTATTTGACAAATTTAAGTCTAATTTTGGAAATTAAATGTAAGAATTGTTACATATGGATTTAACTTCAAAATCAATAGGAATAGCACTTTCGGGTGGAGGCTCAAAAGGGATAGCCCATGCGGGTGTTTTAAAGCTTTTATCCGAAAAAGGTATAACTCCTGCTTGTATTTCTGGATCAAGTGCTGGAGCCATTGTAGGTACTATGTATGCCTATGGTAAAAAACCAGAAGAAATTTTAGAATTTTTTAAATCAATCTATTTTTTTCATTGGAAACATTTTACCTTTAAAAAAGCTGGAATAGTAGATTCGGCATCATTTAAAATTTATTTTGAGGAAGTGTTTGGCAACAAAACCCTCGGAGATTTAAAAATTCCATGCTACATTACCGCGACAAATATGGTTAATGGAACACTTAAAATTTTTAGTCCAGAAACTAAAATTGTTGATGCTGTTTTAGCCTCAACAGCAGTACCAGGAATGATTTCTCCATATATAATTAATGAAAATTTATATAATGATGGTGGAATTTTAAACCATTTCCCAGCTGATTTATTACACGGTAAATGTGATTCAATCATTGGTGTATATGTAAGCCCAGTTCAAAATATAGAAGCAAAACAATTAAATTCGATAAAATCTGTAACGTATAGAGCTTTAGAATTAGTTACTGCAAATTCAAATCTTCAAAAGTTTGAGTATTGTGATGTAATAATAGAACCTAAACAACTTACTCAATTTAGCACATTTGAAACTAAAAAATCAAAAATGGATTTGATTTTTGAAATTGGTTATAATGAAGCCAAAAAGGCATTTGAAAAATTGTCTTTATAAATGTTACAACATTTTTTTTAAGAAATAACGAATTAACTATATTTGCAAAACAAATCTATACAGTATAATGACTTGAGCTTGCGACAGCATGACTCCTTTAAAATAAAATAAACAGGAATGAAGTACAAAAGAATTCTTCTAAAATTAAGTGGCGAAGCTTTAATGGGTGAAAGACAATATGGAATTGACCCACAACGATTAGCTGAGTATGCCGCCGAGATCAAACAAATTCATGATAAAGGAGTAGAAATTGCTATTGTTATTGGTGGTGGAAACATTTTTAGAGGAGTTTCTGGAGCGAGTAATGGGATGGACAGAGTTCAGGGCGATTACATGGGAATGCTGGCAACCGTAATCAACGGAATGGCATTACAAGGCGCACTTGAAGAAGCTGGAATGCAAACGCGTTTACAAACTGCATTAAAAATAGAAGCCATTGCAGAGCCTTATATCAAAAGAAAAGCAACACGCCATTTAGAAAAAGGTAGAATTGTAATTTTTGGTGCCGGAACCGGAAATCCATATTTTACAACTGATACCGCAGCAGTTTTGAGAGGTATTGAAGTAAGCGCTGATGTAATTTTAAAAGGAACTCGTGTAGATGGTGTATATACTTCAGATCCTGAAAAAAATGCCGATGCGGTTAAATTTGATTATATTTCATTTGAAGACGTATTAGCAAAAGGATTGAATGTCATGGACACCACCGCTTTTACTTTGAGCCAAGAAAATAAGTTGCCTATTATTGTTTTTGATATGAATAAAGAAGGTAATTTATTAAAAGTGTGTAAAGGGGAAACGATAGGAACAACAGTAACAATATAAAATACGAAGTACAAAAATAGAAGTACGAAGTAAAAATTTAGAGAGATGACAGAAGAAATTAACTTTATTTTAGACAGTGCAAAAGAAGCTATGGTAGGTTCTGTTGCCCATTTAGAAAAAGAATTTTTAAATATTAGAGCCGGAAAAGCTTCTCCGCAAATGCTTGGCGGCGTTTTTGTTGATTATTATGGATCGCAAACCCCACTTTCGCAAGTAGCAAATATTAATGCCGCAGATGCAAGAACATTGACCGTTACCCCATGGGAAAAAAACATGTTACATCCTATTGAAAAAGCAATTATGATTGCAAATTTAGGGTTAAACCCAATGAACAATGGTGACAACATCATTATTAATATTCCTGCCTTAACGGAAGAAAGACGTCGTGATTTAGTAAAACAAGCTAAGGCTGAAGCCGAAGATGCAAAAATTGGAATTAGAAACCATAGAAAAGATGCTAATTCTGATATTAAAAAAGAAGAAAAAGAAGGAACCGCAGAAGATATTTGTAAAAAAGCGGAAGATGATGTGCAAAAACTAACCGATTCATTCATTAAGAAAATCGAAGAAATTTTAGCCGTTAAAGAAGCCGAAATTATGAAAGTATAAATTTAAATCCCGATTCACAGTCGGGATTTTTTATTTTAAATATCTTTGTAAACTACTTAAATAATTTACATGAACTATTTTTGGTGTTTTTGGTGTTTCTTTTTTACGGTAAGCTCATTGGCACAAACCAAAATTAAAGGTCAGGTTATTGATTTTGACAATGCCGTTCCTATTGCTTTTGCATCCATTACTTATAATAAATCTACAATAAACGCCGATTGGGAAGGTAAATTTTCTTTGACAATTGAAGATTTAAAATCTCCGGTAAAGATAAATTATAAAGGATATCATGAAAAAATAGTATATGCTTCCAACTCAACAACTCATGTAACCATCAAATTAATTAATGATATTAATTCGAACAAAAAAGAAATTTTTTCTGAAATTGAGGTAAATAACATTATTAAAAAGGTCATTGAAAATAAAAAAAATAATGACCCTACAAAAGCACTCTCTAGCTTTGAATATAAAAATTATGAATCGCTTCAAGTAACAGCAAACCCTGATAGTATTTCAAATACGATTGATACCCTTATTAA
The DNA here is from genome assembly GCA_017983975.1 of Flavobacterium sp. GTDB lineage: Bacteria > Bacteroidota > Bacteroidia > Flavobacteriales > Flavobacteriaceae > Flavobacterium. Next base: position 16,252 of record JAGOAL010000022.1, on the reverse strand, counting down.
AAAAAGGTGGTTGCGAAAACCGCAAATAAAACTCGATTCAACTAACTACAAATTTAAAAAAGTTGTAGAAAAACAACATTTGTATCAAACCGAAAAAGTAAATTTAATTCAGTTTGCCAATAAAAAAAGTAAAGAAACTATTTTAGCCACTAGAATGGCTGGTTTTGAACAACCACTTTATGAATATTTAGGACTAAAATTAGTATCCTATTCGGTATATGAAAATCCGTTTGAAATTTTAGAAATTCCGGTTCAAAATCCCATTTCAAATTATGGTCGCAGATTATATTCTTATAAATTAATCGATACCGTTTCAATACAAGGTAGAAAGGCGTTTCGAATTTATTTTCAACCTAAAAAATTAAATGCCAATAAATTAAGAGGGTTATTGTATATAGATACCGAAACATTTGCAATCTCAAAAGCTTATTATCGAATTTATGGTTTTGTAAACATCAATGCCACTTACACCTTTAATTATTTATCAGAATATGGAATTTGGTTTCCAGAAAAACGATCTTTCAAAGTATTAAAGGGAAACAATTATGACGATATTAACTTACTGGGTGGTACCATAAAATTTAGCTCATCAATAGATGATAAAGCTCGAAAAAATGCAACTGATCAAGCTTATTTACATATCGAATCAAAACCTTATGATGTCAAAATTAACCAACCGGTTTCAATATCAAAGCCAAGAGTTAAAATAGAAGTCCCATCGAGTAGTTTGAAAAAACCATCAGAATATTGGAATGTTTTCACAAAAGACACCTTAGACAAACGAAAAATTAAAACTTATACAACAATAGACAGTTTGTCGCTTTCCGAAAGAATAGAACATAAAATTTTTCTTGGTCGTAAAATAATTAATGGCTATTTTCCAGTTTCAATAATTGATATTGATTTACGAAGCATTATAAAATATAATAATTTTGAAGGATTCCGATTTGGAATTGGCGGAATAACTAATAACAAACTTTCTGCAAAATATAAAATTGCATTTTATGGGGCTTATGGACTAAAAGATGAAAAAATCAAGTTTGGCATTACACCATCCTATCTTGCTCATGAAAAATCGGAAACATGGATAAGTGCTTCTTATTCTGATGATATTAATGAAATTGCGCAAACCAATTTTGCAACCGATTCTAGAAGATTTAAAATTTATGACCCTCGCCCATTTAATATTACAACCTTCTACAATAACAAATTGAGTTCTGTCTTTATTGAAAGTAAATTTTTACCAAAAACTTCTAGTTATTTCGCTCTGTCACAAAGTCAAATTACACCACTATTTGATTATACATTTGTCAATAATGGAAAAATCTACAGCAATTATAATATTTCTTCCTTTCAAATAGGCTTTCAATGGAATCCGTTTAGTAATTACATGCAAACACCTGTTGGGAAAATTGAAATGGATAAACGCCATCCAAAATTTTCAATACAATATAGTCAAACACTTCCAGATGTTATGGGTAATGATTTCAATTTTTCTAAAATAGATTTCAAAACTTATTATGAATTACCTTATTTATCAGGTCAGAAAAGTGCTGTGTTGCTTCAAACAGGTATTGCTTTTGGCGATGTACCAATTACTCATTTGTACAGCATTCAGCCTAACAATTTAAACCGAGATGCCATTCTACAACGAATAACTTTTGCTGGGAAAAACAGTTTTGAAACCATGTATTTTAATGAATTTTTCTCCAATAAATATGCCTCTTTACAGCTGAAACACACCTTTAATAAAATTAAATTAGGCTATAAAATTAATCCAGAAATTACGGTAGTCACCCGAATGGCTTTTGGATCAAATAACAAAAACAACCAACATCTTGGCATTTCCTACAAGACTATGGAAAGAGGTTATTTTGAAAGTGGTGTCGAATGCAATAAATTATTCAAAGGATTTGGTTTAGTAGCTTTTTATCGATACGGCCCCTATCAACTTGCCCATTTTGAAGATAATATTGCTTTAAAAATTTCTTATTATTTGGATTTAGGCTTTTAAAATTAACTTAAATCTCACATTCTAAACCAATAAATTAAGCAAAAATCAGTACCTTTGCACACTAATTTTTGAGAGATGTTAAAGTGGTTGAACACCAATTTTTGGGATTTTATTGCCAGTAAAATTTTAAGAAATAAAATAGGTTTATTAGTATTAGTTGCTCTTTTTACTCTTTTTATGGCTTCCCAATGGAAGTACATAAAATTCACTAATACAGAAGCTAACTTACTTCCTGCGTCTGAAAAAGCTAATATTGAATATAATTCGTTTTTAGAAAAATTTGGCGAAGAAGGAAATCTTATCGTAATTGGAATTCAAGATAGCCTTATTTTTTCTCCAAAAATATATGCATCTTGGGAAAAGCTGATGCTTCAATTAAAGCAAAACAAAGAAGTTGAACTAATTATTTCATTAAACGATTTAAAGAAATTACAAAAAAACGACAGCCTTTCTTCCTTTGAATTAACTAATTTAATTGATCCTTCAAAAACATCCGATTCTGCTTATTTAAAAGGAAAAAAGAACGAACTGCTTTCTCAAATGCCTTTTTACGAAGGCTTGCTATATAATAAATCGGGAATTATCCGTTCGGGTATTTATTTAGATAAAAAAATTGTCAATACTCCTGAACGAAAAAATTTAGTATTACATAAAATCATTCCTGCTATTGAAGCCTTTGAAAAGGAAACCAAAGTAGATTTGCATGTTTCAGGAATGCCCTATATTCGCTCTTTAAATTCGGAATATATTATTAGCGAAATCAGCTTGTTTATTGGCGCAGCTCTTGGAATAACCTCTTTGATTTTCTTCTTCTTTTTCCGTTCTTTTAGAACCACTTTAATTTCAATGTGTATTGTAATTGTGGGTGTTATGTGGTCGTTTGGGTTTTTAGGATTATTGCGATATGAAATTACAGTACTTACCGCTTTAGTGCCAACATTAATGATTGTTATTGGAATTCCAAACTGCATTTTTCTAACCAATAAATACCATCAAGAATGTAGAATTCATGGTAATCAAGCCAAAGCTTTAGTGCGTGTAATTACAAAAGTAGGAACGCCTACGTTGATTACTAATCTTACCACTTCGTTTGGTTTTGCTACATTTATTGTAACCAATAACGAATTACTAAAAGAGTTTGGCGTGGTTACATCTATTAATATTATTGCCTTATTTTTATTGTGCCTTTTTGTAATACCTGTGGCGTATAGTTACATGTCTATTCCAAAAGAACGTCATTTAGATCATTTAGAAAGAAGTTATGCCGTCAGTTTTTTAAATTGGATCCAAAAAACAATTAAAAACAAAAGAGCTATCGTTTATATCGTTGCTATTTCATTATTAACCGCAGGAACAATAGGAATTTTTAAAATGCGAATTTCGGGCAGTTTAATCGAAGACATGCCTAAAAAAGCGGCTTTTTATGAAGATATCGTTTTCTTTGAAAAAGAGTTTGATGGAATAATGCCTATTGAAATTATGATTGACACCAAAAGAAAAAAAGGCGTCATGAAATTAACGACGTTGAAACGAATGGATGAGCTTCAGCAAACTATTGATTCTATTCCAGAATTATCGAAACCTATTTCTATTGTAAATTTGGTAAAATATTCAAAACAAGCATATTACAATAACAATCCTGAATATTATGAATTGCCAACATCACAAGAACAGGCATTTATTTTATCATTTGCTAAAAATTCAGTTAAAAATAGTAAGGAAAATATCATGAAAAGTTATGTTGATAGTACCGGTCAATATACCCGAATTACTACTTTTATTAAAGACGACGGCATCAATAATTTAGAACTCATTGAATCCAAACTACAATCAAAAATTGATGAACTTTTTCCTAAAGAAAAATACGAAGTTTCAATTACGGGAAAAGCGGTGGTATTTCAAAAAGGAACAAAATATTTATTGGACAATTTATTACAATCTTTGCTATTATCAGTATTTATAACAGCGTTGTTAATTGCCTTTATGTTTCGCTCTTTCAAGATGATTGTTGTGGCATTGGTGCCTAATTTATTACCGTTATTAATGACCGCCGGAATCATGGGCTATTTTAATATCCCATTAAAACCTTCTACCATTTTAGTCTTTGGAATTGCATTTGGTCTTTCGGTAGATGATACCATTCGGTTTTTAGCAGAATATCGTCAAGCATTGACACGAAATAATTGGAAAATAAAAAAATCTGTTTTTGCAACCATCAATGAATCGGGATTGAGTATGTTTTATACTTCTGTTGTTCTTTTTTCAGGATTTTCAGTATTTATGCTGTCTAGCTTTGGTGGGACAATTGCTTTAGGTGGGTTAGTTTCCATTACGCTTTTATTTGGAATGCTTTCTAATTTAGTTTTGTTACCTTCATTGGTTTTAACACTCAACAAAAAATTAGCAAATCAGGAAGAATTTATAGAACCCACAATAAATATCTTAACAGATGAAGAAGTAGGTGAAAAAAATAAAATTGAATCAAATGAATTTTCAGATGAAGATTTTGAAGAAGAAAATTCAAAGGAGAAATAGTATATTTGTATTTTAAAATTATAAATCGAAATGAAACATTCAAAAATCATAGACCTTTTAAACAGTTCGAAAACATTGCATGAAGTAACGGCAAAAGGTTGGGTTAGAACATTTAGAAATAATCAATTTATTGCGTTGAACGATGGTTCAACCCTTCATAATATTCAATGTGTTGTTGATTTTGAAAACACACCAGAAGAAACCTTAAAAAGAATAACCACTGGAGCAGCCGTTTGCGTTACGGGTACATTAGCTGAAAGTCGCGGTGCAGGGCAAAAAGTAGAAATTCAGGTTACGAAATTAGAAATTTTAGGTGATAGCGATGCCGAAAAATTCCCAATGCAACCTAAAAAACACTCTTTAGAATTTTTAAGAGAAAATGCACATTTACGTGTAAGAACCAATACTTTTGGTGCGGTTATGCGTGTGCGTTCTACCTTAGCCTTTGCGGTACACCAGTACTTTCAAGAAAAAGGATTTTTCTATGTAAATACTCCAATTATTACTGGTTCTGATGCAGAAGGTGCTGGAGAGATGTTTCAAGTAACTGCGCTGCCAATAGATGGTTCTGCCCCAAGAACAGAAGATGGAAAAATCAATTACAAAGAAGACTTCTTCGGAAAACAAACTAATTTAACGGTTTCAGGTCAATTAGAAGGTGAAACTTTTGCTATGGCATTAGGTCAAATTTATACTTTCGGACCTACGTTTCGTGCCGAAAATTCAAATACGTCTCGTCACTTAGCTGAATTTTGGATGATTGAACCTGAAGTAGCATTCAACGATTTGGCAGACAACATGGATTTAGCCGAAGATTTCATCAAATATGTTATCAAATTTACCGTTGATAAATGTGGCGATGATTTGAAATTCTTAGAAAGTAGATTATTAGAAGAAGAAAAAGCAAAACCACAAGCTGATAGAAGCGAAATGGCGCTTTTAGAAAAATTAAACTTTGTATTGGATAACAACTTCAAACGCGTTTCTTATACTGAAGCCATCGATATTTTAAAAGATTCAACACCAAATAAAAAGAAAAAATTTCAATACATCATTAACGAATGGGGTGCTGATTTACAAAGTGAGCACGAACGTTTCTTAGTTGAAAAACACTTTAAATGTCCTGTAATTTTGTTTGATTATCCGGCAAAAATTAAAGCTTTTTACATGCGTCTAAACGATAATACAGAGCCGGGTAAAGAAACCGTTAGAGCAATGGATATCTTATTTCCTGGAATTGGGGAAATCGTGGGTGGATCACAAAGAGAAGAGCGTTATGATGTTTTAGTCGAAAAAATGAAAGCGTTAGGCATTGACGAAGAAGAACTTTGGTGGTACTTAGACACTAGACGATTTGGTTCGGCAGTGCACTCAGGATTTGGATTAGGATTTGAGCGTTTGGTTCTTTTTGTAACTGGAATGACAAATATTAGAGACGTAATTCCGTTCCCTAGAACACCTCAAAACGCAGAATTCTAAGACGCAATATTATTTGCCACAAAGACACTAAGGCACGAAGATTTAAAAACATGCCTTACAAAAACTCAACTATAAACGCCAAAATCATTTATTAAAGCCTTTTATTCATTATATGCCAAACGAAAAAATAGAACAAATTGCCAAAATTATAGTAAATTCTGCTTTCAAAGTTCATAAAGAATTAGGACTAGGTTTATTAGAAAAAGTATATGAAGCCTGTTTAGTTTATGAAATCACTAAAGCAGGTTTTGAAGTAAAACGTCAGGTTGAAGTGCCAATTATTTATGATGGAGTAACTCTCAAAGAATATTTGAGATTAGATATCATTGTAGAGAGTTCAATTATAATTGAAGTTAAAGCAGTTGACATTGTAAATCCAGTTTGGAATGCTCAAATCATAAGTCACCTGAAACTGACTAATAATGAATTGGGATTTTTAATAAATTTTAATGTTCCACTAATTAAAAATGGGATAAAAAGATTTATTAATACAAAATAAAAACTTGGCGCCTTAGCGTCTTTGTGGCTTTTGCCAAAATTAGTGCCTTATTATGTTAAAACACAGTTTACAGTTCAAATTATCACAAAAATTATCGCCTCAACAAATTCAGTTGATGAAGTTAATTCAATTGCCTACACAAGCATTTGAGCAACGACTTCAGGAAGAATTGGTTGAAAATCCTGCTTTGGAAGAAAGCAGCAAAGAAGATGATTATGATGTGGATGATTATGAAGTAAACTCAAATGAGGATGATTATGACGATTATGATAGTGATCATATAGATGCGCAAGACATTAATATTGACGAGTATTTAAGCAACGACGAAACACCCGATTATAAATACCAAACTAACAATTATAGCGATGATGATGAGGATAAGTCAACCCCATTTGCTGCTCCCGTTAGTTTTCACCAAGATTTAATCAATCAGCTAAACACTTTTATTTTAAGAGAAGATGAACGCGATATTGCCGAATTTTTAGTAGGTAGTATTGATGATATGGGTTACATCAGAAGAACTACGCTAGACATCGTAGACGATTTAGCATTTACACAAGGCATTTATACCGATGAAGCTAGTGTTGAACGCATTTTACATTTAGTACAAGAATTAGAACCCGTAGGTGTAGGAGCGCGCGATTTGCAAGAATGTTTACTGCTTCAGTTAAAACACAAAACCCCATCTGAAGCTACAAGTTTAGCCATCAATATTATCGAACAACAATTTGAGGCGTTTAGTAAAAAACATTATGATAAATTATTGCAAAAATTTGATGTTTCGCAACAACAACTCAAAAAAGCAATTGATGAAATTGAAAAACTAAATCCAAAACCAGGAGGAAGTTTTGATGGAAATCAAAAAATGATTGAACACATTGTTCCCGATTTTACTATTCGAATAGTTGATGGCGAATTAGAATTATTACTTAACGGAAGAAATGCTCCAGAATTACACGTTTCAAAGGATTACCAAGAAATGTTACAGAGCTATAAAGTTACCTCTGAAAAATCAAGTTCACAAAAAGATGCTGTTCAGTTTATAAAACAAAAATTAGATTCGGCAAAATGGTTTATTGATGCCATCAAACAGCGTCAGGAAACGTTATTTGTAACCATGAATGCTATTATGCATTATCAATATGAGTACTTTTTAGAAGGAGAAGAATCCAAACTTCGACCAATGATTCTTAAAGATATTGCAGATATGGTTGGTTTAGATATTTCAACCGTTTCGCGTGTTGCCAATAGCAAATATGTAGACACGCCTTATGGCACAAAACTAATCAAAGAATTCTTTAGCGAATCCATGACAAATGATCAAGGCGAAGAAGTTTCAACCATAGAAATTAAAAATATTTTACAACAAGTAATTTCGGAGGAAGACAAAAAGAAACCATTACCAGACGATCAATTGGCCGAAATATTAAAAGAAAGAGGTTACCCAATTGCTCGAAGAACCATTGCAAAATACAGAGAACAATTAGATATTCCTGTAGCCCGATTGAGAAAAAAAATATAAGATGGATTTTAAAAAATGTTTACCAATATTTTCTTACATTTTTCACCCCATATTTAGTTCTATTTACGGAACGCTTTTCTTCTTTGGAATTGCTAAAAATTATTTCAACAATCCTCAAATTTATATAACATTAATTCAGGTTACTATTTTAACCGTATTAATGCCTTTGTCCATGTATTTTTTATTTCGTTCACTTGGATTACTTTCTTCATTTACCGAAGCGAGTATTGCAGAGCGAAGAATGCCAATTGCAATTCAAGCAATTTTATTATTTGTATTGATAAAGTATAGTATTTCAAAAGAAATGTTTACAGAACTCTACTATTTTTTTCTAGGAGGTTTGCTAAGCACATTAGTTGTTTTAAGTGCTGTATTATTAAAATTTAAGGCAAGTCTACATATGATAGGAATAAGTGCAATAACCGCCTTTATTTATGGGTTAAGCCTTTACTACCAACTTCCTTTTACTTACCTAATTGGGATATGTATTATTTGTATGGGTTTTGTTGCTTCTTCAAGATTATATAAAAAAGCGCATACGCCTATTGAATTAATTGCAGGAATTTTTATTGGAATGGTACCCCAACTACTTTTATTTAAATATTGGTTATAAAATATAAAATTTCAATCCAATATTAAGGGCCGAAACATTATTCTCTATAGCCGTTTTGTTCTTATCAAAAATTGGATTTAAACCATAATAGATATAAGGATTCCAAGTATTGAATCCAAAAGAAAGATACACCCCATATTGAAATTTATTCAATACATTTTTGATGTTTTCAGTTCCAGTACCAGTAAGGTCAGATTCATAATTAAATTTACCTCCTAATAAATAACTGGCTTTAAAACCGGCATGAATGCGCCAAAATTTATGACTTTCTGGAGTGGCATTACGCCAGCGAATTTCTAACGGCATTTCAATATAATGCAATTGAATACTACTTCTCACAACATCTGGAGTAGTGCCAGTAGGCAGAGAAACTGCTTGTATGTTAATGTTTTGCTTTAAATTATTGTATGCATATCCCAAACCAGGAGCAATAGACCAATGTCTGTTTTTAGAAATCGGAAAATCTCTCAAAAATCCAGCCGTGAATCCTGATGAAAAAGAATACTGACTAAAATCGGAAGGTTTGTTTTGTAGTAAATTATAAGAGATAGAAACATAAAACTGATCTTCTCTGAATAAAGAATCGGCTACTTTAACTTCGGTTTGTGCCAAACCAATAGTTGATAAAAAAAGTAAAATGTAGTGAATTTTATTCATCAAATATTTCTTTAAAGTAAGCAGAGAGGAAGGGATTCGAACCCTCGATACAGTTACCCATATACAAACTTTCCAGGCTTGCTCCTTCAACCACTCGGACACCTCTCTAAAATCTATGTAAAATAAGGGAAAAAAATAATGGAATAAAAATTTTAAATCAATTATTACATCATTTCGCCACGAATAGCCGTTTCAAATTGTTTTTTAAATTCGGAAGAAGAAACCTTTTGTCCCAATAAAAACATCAATTTTGTAATGGCTGCTTCTGTGGTAATATCTTCTCCGGAAATAACGCCAATATTTTTTAATTGTGTGCTGGTTTCATAATTGCCCATTGCCACACTTCCACCACTACATTGGGTTACATTAATAATATGAATGCCTTTTTTAATGGCTAGTGCCAATGCGTCTACAAACCATTTCTCGGTTGGTGCATTGCCCGAACCATAGGTCTCTAAAACAATTCCTTTTAAATTTGGAATCGCAAAAAAAGCATTCAAAACTTTTTCATTCATCCCAGGGAATAGCTTTAAAAGGGCAACATTATCATCAAAATCAGTATGAACTTGAAAGTTTTTATTTGAATTAGCCGTTAAAACTAAATCAGTATTTACTTTTAAATGCACGCCTGATTCGGCTAGTTCAGGAAAATTAGGCGAAGTAAACGCATTAAAATGTTCGGCACTTATTTTTGTGGTTCGGTTTCCACGATATAATTTGTATTCAAAATACAAACACACTTCCTGAATAACGGGTTTATTATTTTCTTGAAGCGATGCTACCTGAATAGCAGTAATTAAATTTTCTTTGGCATCGGTTCGTAAATCGCCAATAGGCAATTGCGATCCTGTAAAAATAACTGGTTTGGCTAAATTTTCGAGCATAAAACTCAAAGCCGAAGCGCTGTAAGACATCGTATCTGAACCATGTAGCACAACAAAACCATCAAATTTTGAATAATTTTCTTCGATTATATTGGCTATTTTTTGCCAACTCAAAATATTCATATTTGAGGAATCGATGGGCGTTTCAAAAGAAATAGTTTCGATTTCGCAATCTAAAAGTTGTACTTCAGGAATTCGATTAAGCAATTCTTTAAAATCAAATGCCTTTAATGCACCCGATTTAAAATCCTTGACCATACCTATGGTTCCACCGGTATAGATCAATACTATTTTTGCTTTAGGCAATATCATTGGTATATTTTAATTTATTGACAACCGGATTTGCATACATAGCTAAAAATCCTGCCTTCATGGTTTCGTTTTCGGCATCAATTCGCATTTCTAATCTTCGCTCAAACAATTGGCGTTCCTTTTCATCATACAAATGTGCAAATCTTGATGTATTATTTAAAATATCGTATGCAATAAAATTTGTTGGCCACAATTTATACGACTGTAAAATAGAATCGTCAATAACTTGAGCTAATGCTTGTATTTGTTTGTTGTTATTGTCATTTTCGGCTTTAATTTTTTCATATTCATTTTCAAGAACATCACCTACATGAATATGAATGCGCTTTTTTTGACCAATAATTCCGCTTAAAAGCGTTATAAAATCTTCGTTTTTTTCTTTGATGTACACTTCGTCTTTTGAAAGTGCTAATAATTGAGGCATTTTCAAAGCATCGGTTGGATCATATTCATATGAAATTGAAACGGGTACAATTTTTATTTTTTTGAAAAAATCCATGCAATTTTGTTCATCAGAAGCCATGGCAATCATTTTCAATACCCCTTGATGAGTGGCATCGTTGCCATCTTTTGTTCGTCCTTCGCGTTGGGCAATCCAAACCGAACGATTTTCTTTTGACAATAAATGATACATGTACTCTGCCATCAATTTTGAACTTTGTAATAATTCTCGTGGCGATAAACCGCGTTGCACTAAAAAATTACGATTCAATTTTGATAATTTCAATAAGAAATCTTTTTGCACTAAATTATCTCCAATGGCAGAAGCAGTCATTACTAAACCATGATCAAACAACGAAACATTTAATAATGAAGTATCTAAAATGATATCGCGGTGATTTGAAATAAATAAGTAAGAAGTATTCGGTTCTAATTTTTCAAAACCTGAAGTAGTTAATCCTTCCGAACTTCGTTCTAAAACCCGTTGAATGGATTGGTACACAAAATTAATTTGAAAATCTCGAATTGAGTGCGTTCTACTCAATTGTTCCTTCCATGTAGCTTCTTCAAGTTCAGGAAAGGTAAAATCCATCATAGCCTTCATCATAGGATGATGTAATAACGATTTTAAAGCAGTATTTACTTCAGAATCGTAAAACGGACGAATAGAATCGAATTTTGTCATGCTAATTTTGAAAACAATTCACAAATGAACAAAAATTTTATGACTTGACCTTTAATTTTGGATTAAATTCCGAAAATTTGTTTCGAATTTTCAGTGGTAATTGCTGCAATTTCTTCTACTGAAACTTGATATATTTCGGCTAATTTTTGAGCCACTAAAAGGGTATAGCTGCTTTCATTTCGCTTTCCGCGATAAGGCACTGGTGCTAAATAAGGTGAATCGGTTTCTAGTACAATATTTTTCAAATCGATTTCATGTAAAAACTGATCAATTTTTCCGTTTTTAAATGTGGCTACTCCTCCTATTCCAAGCTTCATTCCTAACGAAATCGCTCTTTGGGCTTGACCCAAATCGCCGGTAAAACAATGAAATATTCCGAATAAGTCAGTCGCTTTTTCACTTTCCAAAACCTCGAAAACTTCGTCAAACGCATCCCGACAATGAATGTTAATTCCTAATTGATACTTTTTTGCCAATTGAATTTGGTGTTTGAAAGCCAGTTGTTGTTCTTTCAAAAACGTTTTATCCCAAAACAAATCAATCCCAATTTCGCCCACCGCATAAAATTTCTTAGAAGCTAATTCGCGCTCCACATGTGCCAACTCTTCCAAATAATTTTCCTTGACATACGTAGGATGTAAACCCATCATTAGAAAGACATTTTCGGGATATTGCTTTTCTAATTCATACATTTTTTGGGTATAATTAGAATCTATTGAAGGAACAAAAAAACGAGAAACGCCTGCATTGATGGCTCTTTGCATCATTTCGTTTCTATCTTCGTCAAATTCTTCTGAATATAAATGCGTGTGGGTATCGGTTAAGTTCAAGGTTTCAGGTTTAAAATTTCAAGTTTGTTGTGCAAAGGTATATTCTGAAATCTAAAATCGTTACTCATAAATCATAATTTTTAGTTTATTTTTGAAGTATGGAAGATTTGCAAGACTTTTTAAAAGGGAAAAAATACAAAAAAATAAAATTTACGGTTTTAAAAACCCAACATTTATTAATCAAAGGTAAAATAAATGGCGCAAAAGGTAACTTTATTTTGGATACTGGAGCCAGTAATAGTTGTGTGGGATTTGAAAGTATTGAACGCTTTTTTTTAAATGCTCAATTTTCGGAAACTAAAGCCGCGGGTGCTGGTGCTACAGGCATGGAAACGCAATTGGCTAAAAACAACGAAATGCAATTGGGAAGATGGAAAAACAATAAACTTCACTTGATTATTTTTGATATGTCTCATGTAAATGAAGCATTAATTCAATATAAAACCAAACCTGTTGATGGCATTATTGGTGCCGATGTTTTACTAAAAGGAAAAGCGATTATCGATTATTGTAATCATTGTTTGTATTTGAAGTGATTTAAACGCAAAGACGCTGAAGATTTACGCAAAGTTCGCAAAGAAAAAATCCCAAACTCGAAAGAATTTGGGATTTGATATTATTTTTGAAAATAGATCATTGCTGCGTCTAAAATTATTTTTTTCATCGCAACTACACTCTCAATTCCTTTAACCTCATATTTCATTCCGTTAATTTCAAGTGAATAGTTATTTCTTGTGTTTAATATTTTACAAATAATTTTCTTGTTGTTGTCATCAACCAAAATATTAAAACTGTTTTTTTGATCTCTATATGTTATTCTATCTGCATCAATTTCTTTTCTATGAATTAGAATTGTCTTAATTGTATGATATATTTTTAATTCTTCAGCAGTTGTAATAATTAAGCTTCCATTCTTAGATTCTTCTTCTATTACTTTTTTTAATGCTTTTTGAATTGAAATTGAATTTATTTGTTCTCGTATCTTCAATTTTATTTGGTCTGTCATTCTTTTGCCATTCATTCTATTAAAAACAGCTTTAATAAAATCATCTGATGGATCATATAATTCATTGGCAAAAGCATTCGAAAAACCTTGAAGAAAATAAAAATCAGTAGCTTCTTCTAATAATTCTTTAATATCAATATTATTTTTGTGAAGTTTTGATAAGCTATCAATTAAAGAATCATTAATTTCATTAAAATTCAATACTATAAAAGGAATAACATTTAAACTAGTCTCTTTATTTGCTTCGTCAGCACTATAAACTCTCCACTCAATACCGTTTGTTAAAATACCTAATTTACAGCTCGGAGTATTAATAAAATATCCGTTCAATTGCCATGCTTCTTTATCCGTTAAAGATTTACCATACTTTTTACATTCTACAAGTATTTCTGGATTTTTACCTTTAACCAATAATCCAATATCTGCTTTATCATTTTTTTGTCCCCAACCAGCATTAATTTCGGTTAACATATCGTCCATTCTGCTATAACCTAAAATTTCAATTATTGGTTCAATAAGATATTGTCTTGTTTGGGCTTCATTAGTACATTTTTCTTCAAGTTTACTAAAATCAATTTTAGAGAGTGATTTCTTAATAACAGATGCTATTTGTTTATTTACTGGCATAGGGATAAAAATTTGTATGATTTACTTCAAAGATAAAAATTTCTTTTAATAATAGAAATTACAAGTTAAATAATATTTACGATAAAGAAAAAATCCCAAACTCGAAAGAATTTGGGATTTTTATATGCAAACCTACAAGGTTTTGAAAACCTTGCAGGATGATTAACTTATTATAATTCTAATGCTTTTTTCACATTACCGCCCATTAAAATTTCTGCTGGGTTTTCTAATGCTTCTTTCACTGCTACTAAGAACCCTACAGACTCACGCCCGTCGATGATTCTGTGGTCATATGATAACGCAACGTACATAACTGGTGCAATTACAATTTGACCGTTTTTAACGATGGCTCTTTCTACCACATTGTGCATTCCTAAAATACCTGATTGAGGCGGATTGATAATTGGTGTAGATAACATACTTCCGAAAACACCACCATTTGAAATGGTGAAAGTTCCACCGGTCATTTCGTCTACCGTAATTTGTCCGTCACGCGCTCTTATCGCTAATCTTTTGATTTCCGCTTCCACTCCTCTAAATGATAAAGTTTCGGCATTTCTCATTACAGGAACCATTAATCCTTTTGGACCAGAAACCGCCACCGAAATATCACAAAAATCAAATGAAATTTTCTCTTGACCATCGATCATTGAATTCACATCTGGATATAACTGTAATGCACGAGTTACTGCTTTAGTAAAGAACGACATAAAGCCTAATCCTAAACCATGTTTTGCTTTAAACTCTTCTTTATATTGGTCACGTAACGCATAAATAGCTGTCATATCCACTTCATTGAAAGTAGTTAACATCGCTGTTTCGTTTTTAGCCGAAACCAAACGCTCTGCTACTTTTCTGCGCAACATTGATAATTTTGTTCTTTCTGAACCACGGTTTCCTCCTGTTGGAGTTCCCATTGATGGTACTGCATTTACAGCGTCATCTTTAGTGATTCTTCCACCTTTACCAGTTCCTACTATTTCTGAAGGTTGGATATTTTTTTCTTCTAATATTTTTTTAGCAGCCGGAGAGGGTGCTTGCGTTGCATACGTTGCTGCTGGTGCTGGAGTCGCTACTGGTGCTGCTGCTTTTGGAGCTTCAACCACTTTTGCTTCTTCTTTTGCTGGAGCTGCTCCACCATCTGGTTTAGCTGCAGCTGTATCGATTAAACAAACTACAGCGCCTACTGCTACTGCATCGCCTTCTTCTGCTTTTAATGTAATGATTCCGCTTGCTTCAGCAGGTAATTCTAATGTAGCTTTATCTGAATCAACCTCAGCAATCGCTTGGTCTTTTTCTACATAATCACCATCTTTTACTAACCATGTAGCAATTTCTACTTCTTTAATTGATTCCCCTGGAGAAGGAACTTTCATTTCTAAAATCATATTCTTTTTATTTTAAAAAGTTTAAAAGGTTGACGTTTTACTACCTAACCAATTATTCAATTTTGTTGTGCTCTTTTAAAATTTGTTCTATTTGAAAATGTAATTCTGGAATTTCTTTTTCCATAATATTCCATATGGTTTCAAAATCTACTCCAAAATAATGATGTATTATTTTATCTCTTAATTTTGCCATGTAACTCCACGGCACATTATTATATTTAACTTTGAATTCTAAACTCAGATTTTTTGTTGCTTCACCTATTATTTCAAAAGCTCTAGTTATTGCCCTTTGATAAATTTCATTTTCATAAAAATCATTTTCAGATAATTTACTTTTTGATTCAATAATAAATTGAACTTCTTTATAAATATGACTTATAAATTCTATTTCATCATATTTGTACATAATTAACTTCTTTTAATATATGCGGACCAATATACTCGCTCAATCCTTTTTTTGAAACAATATCAATCTTATTTTTTTGAAACATATTTTCAAGCAAATCACAAAAATCTATGTAATTTCTAAGTGTTTTTTTTTCTTTATAAAAATCAACTAAAAAATCTATATCACTTGTCTCTGTTTGTTCATCTCTTACATAAGAACCAAACAAACCTATTTCAGTAACACCAAAACTTTTAATAAGTTCTTTGTTATCTTGAATTGTTTTGAATATTTCTTGTTTTGTAAGCATAGTACAAAATTACACTTTTTTATTGAAATAATGTTTTATCAAAAACCATTGCGATAGCATTTTTT
>JAGOAL010000050.1 GCA_017983975.1 Flavobacterium sp. | reverse complement strand
AGGGGGAACTCCTACTAGGGGTCAATAGGAATTTATATTAATACTCAATAAAATGATTTTATGACTTAAACTTTTTTTCAAAGCTGCTAATTCCCCCTTCGGGGGTTAGGGGGCTTTAAAAATTAAGCTTCATTCCTTCAGCGATGTTATTTACACCTTCGGTAATAATTACATCATTTGCAGCTAAGCCGCTTAAAATTTCAGTAACATTGTTAGAGGATTTGCCAACTTTTACAAGTACTTTTTTGGCTACACCTGATTTTCCATTTACATTAGTTGCAATAAAAACAAATTTATTATGTTCTCCGTCTTCTTGTACCACATTTGTAGGAACTATAATTGCATTAGTAACCGTGTAATCTATTATTTTTAGTTTAGCAACCTGATTTGGACGTAATAAATTGTCTGGATTTGGTACGCTTACTTCTATTCCAAAACTTCTGTTGCTTGGATTGATAAAATTAGCTACTTGACGCACTTTTCCTTTATACGTTTTTCCTAAAGACGTTAAGAAAACATCTACAACTGTTCCAACTTTTAATTTACCAATGTAGGTTTCAGGAACGGTAGTAGAAACATACATATTTGACAAATTAACAATGCGCATTAATCCTTGTGGACTTGGAGCGACTACTTGTCCGCGTTCAACGAAAACCTCATCAATTGTTCCAGAAAATGGCGCACGAATTACAGTTTTTGCTACTTGAGCTCGCATTTGTGCTACTGATTTTTGAGCTGAAATCATTTGGGCTTGCGCTTGTAAAAACTGAATTTCAGAACCAATTTTTTTATCCCAAAGATTTTTTTGACGTTCAAAAGTGGTTTTTGCTAAAGCGTATTGATTTTCAATACTTGCCAATTGCTGACTCATTCCTGCATCATCTACTTTACCAAGAATTTGCCCTTTTGCAACACGTTGTCCTGCTTTTATATTTAAAGTGGTTAAAGTTCCACTGAATTCTGGTTGAACTAAGATGTTTTCTTTTGTGTTTACATTTCCTTGCACTTCTAAATAGTGATTGAAAACAGTGTCTTTAATTGTTACTACCGAAACTAATGCTTCCTCTTTTTTTACATCTAATACAGCTAACGCATCATCAATTTTAGTTAATTCTGCTTGAATGGTTGCTTTCTTAGCTTGCAGTGCCGCTACATTTTTATCGGAAATTAATTGTTCAATAGAGGCGTCTTTTTCGGTTTTTGAACACGACAAAAGAGTTAGTGAAATTGTGGTGAATAAAATTATTTTTTTCATAGGTAATTAGTTTAATAGTTTTTCTAAAGTTGCTTTTTTATTGATAACATCTAGCATTGCTTGTAAATAGGTTTGTTGTGCACTGTAAAGTTGGCGCTGTGCATCGGTTAAATCAAAACTGCTTGATAATCCTTCTTTAAATTTAATTTGGTTTTTGTTTTCAATGCGTTCCGCTAAGTTTAAATTGCTTTTTGAAGTTGCTAATTGTTCTATGCTAAACTCATAATCGCTTTTAGCTTTTTCAAATTGTAATTTTAGTTTTTGTTCGGTTTCTGTTACATCTGTTTTAGCTTGTTCCAATGCAATTTTAGCTTGTTGTGTTCTAGCACTTCTTCCTAAACTACTAAATATAGGAACATTTAAACCAACACCCACATTAGAAAAGTTATTCCATTTTTGAGTGGAATTTAAAAAATCAAATTGATTTGCAAAGGAATTATATCCAAAATTCAATTGTGCAGCTAAAGAGGGTAATGCTTTGCTTTTTTCTAATTTTAGCATTAATTCTTTACTTTTTTCTAGGTTTTTTCCAATTTGATAATCAATGGTGTTTTTTGCATCAAATTCTTTTTTCAGTAGAACCAAATCAATGTTGTTTTGTGTCAATACACTTAATTGATCAGTAATAATAAGTTCTTCTTCAATTTCAATTCCTAAAAGTAGTTTTAGCATATCTAATGCTATTCTTTTTTGGCGTTTTACATTTTCTAACGAACTGGTTAAACTTGCTAAGGTAATTTGAAGTTGCTCTACATTTTCCTCTTCTATCAATCCGTTTTTAAAAATCTCTTTAGTATCAGCAAATGTTTTTTCCAGAATTTTTTTGTTGTTTTCTAGAATTTTGATGCTTTCATCTGCCAGTAAAACATTACCATATGAATTGATTACTATTTCTCTAATTTCTTGAGCCGTCTTAATTTTTGCATTTTCAGAAATTTGCAAATACGTTTTTGCCGATTGCAATCCTACTAAATACGAACCATCAAATATTAATTGGCTTAACGTTAAATTACCAATTGCCACATGTTTTGTTCCAAAGGCCAATAAAACAATATCATTTGGATTTGCCGCTGGATTAAATGCATTAGCTGCAGCTCCTTGCTTAGTAAATTCAAAGGTATTTTGATAATTAACAGAGCCATTTAATTGTGGTAATCCCATTGTAGTGGTTTCCCATTTTTTCTTTTTTGCAGCTTCTACATCTCTATTAGCATTAATCATAGAGTAGTTGTTTTTTACCGCATGCTCTATTGCTTGTTCGAGCGAAAAAGAATAGGACTTCTTTGTTTCTTGTGCAAACAGCGTAGAGGCAATGATAAAGCAAAGTAATGTTAGTTTTTGTTTCATATTTCAAATTAATTATAGTAGTTGTTCTAGTTTTTGTATGCCTTTTTTTGTGCAAATTCCTCGTAAGTGATATTCTAAATAAGCAATTTGAATTTCTTTTGAAGGAAATTGTTCTGGGTTAAAAATTTCGGTGTCTTTTAAACTGGTCATTCCTGCAAAATAAAATCGCGCAATCAAAGGGGCGTTGATTTCTTTTCTAAAAAATCCTTGCTCTATTCCTTTTTGTAAATTATCAATTACACAATCGCCCATTTTATCAAATTGCCGAAACATTAATGATTTATGAATTTTTGGATAATATTTTTGCAATTGATAGATGGGTGAAGCACTTTCGTTCTTTAAATTTTTCATTACAAAATCTTTAATCAAGAATAACTCCTCAACAGGATTATTCTTTAGTGCACAAATTTGATCAATTCCACACGAAATAGTTTCAAACAAATGCATAGTAGACGCTTCTACTAACTGGTCTTTGTTGCTGTAATGTTGATAAATGGTTTTTTTTGAAATACCCATTTCCGTCGCAATATCATCCATGGTAACACTCTTGAATCCGAGTGTTAAAAACATATCAGTTGCTTTAATTAGAATTTGGTCTTTCATTTTTCAGTTTAATTTCGATGCAAATGTATGTCGGAAACTTTTAACACGAAAATAGTTTCCTAAGTTTTTACGAAAATTTAACACTTGATTAATTCGTTTCAATTCAGAATAATGAAGTATTTTAGCAAAAAAATCAGAAGAATGCATTCGGTATCCTATTATCAAGAAAAAATGAGTCATCATTTTTCGCAAATTGTGGCGAACAAAGAGCCTAAAAATTTATATGAACCTATTCAATATATTTTATCGTTAGGCGGAAAAAGAATGCGTCCGGTTTTAACATTGATGGCTAGCGAAGTTTTTAATGTCGATTGCGAAAAAGCCATTCCAGCAGCAACTGCGGTAGAAGTGTTTCATAATTTTTCTTTGATTCATGATGATATTATGGACGATGCTCCGTTGCGAAGAGGCAATCAAACCGTTCATGAAAAATGGGATTTGAACACCGGGATTTTATCGGGCGATGCAATGCTGATTTTAGCTTATCAATTTTTTGAAAACTATGAACCAATCACCTTTCAGAAATTAGCAAAATTATTCAGTAAAACAGCTATTGAAGTTTGCGAAGGGCAACAATATGATGTGGATTTTGAAATGCGTAATGATGTTACGATTCCCGAATATTTAAAAATGATTGAATATAAAACGGCGGTTTTAGTGGGTGCTGCAATGAAAATGGGAGCCATAGTTGCAGAAACTTCAGAAGAAAACGCAAATTTAATTTATGATTTCGGTTTAAATTTAGGCATCGCATTTCAATTGCAAGACGATTATTTAGATGCTTTTGGAAACCCAGAAACTTTTGGGAAACAAGTGGGAGGCGATATTATCGAAAATAAAAAAACCTATTTGTATTTGAAAGCGATGGAATTTGCAACAGAAGAAAACAAACAACAATTATTGCATTTATTTTCGATTCAACCTGAAGAAAATACAGATAAAATTGCTTTGGTAAAAGCTATTTTTAATGAATCAGGAGCTAGCGAAGCTACCAAAAAAGCGATTCAAGAATATACTTTTAAAGCATTTGAAACTTTAGAAAAAATGGATATCGAGAATGAAAAGAAAGCCATTTTGAAAGCTTTTGGAGAAAATTTAATGGGAAGAAACGTGTAAATGTGCCAATTTTTCAATTTGATAATGTGTCAATAATACTGTAAATGAATTTTATAAATCCAATAGATGTTGATGCATTAATTTCGCAAGCCGAAGAAGAACACTTGTACTTCAAATTGATTGAGCAAGTAAATAAAGATTTTGCTTTAGCCAATGAATCGTTAGATGTGCCAACAAGCATTTTTCCGTTTGAATTTAAGAATTTGGTTCAAGAAAAAATTTACAAACTCATTCAATACAAATTTGCTGAATACTTGAATTTACTCTACATAATTGATGTTCCAGAAGAGCAAATTAAAAAATTAGATGGTTCTGATTTAGTAGAATTATCAGAACAAGTAGCATTTTTAGTCTTAAAACGCGAATGGCAAAAAGTGTGGTTCAGAAATAAATATTAGAAATATATTCGCACAAACGGCATAAATGCTTCTGCATAAATATTGTCTCGGTCTTTGTGTAACACATTATAACGAACACCTACAGTTACATTTTCATTGCGATATCCTGCACCTACAAATAAAGCGGTGTTCCAAAAATCTTGCGTATCGTTACCCAAAGCATCGTTAAAAGTTCGGTTGATTCTTAATTGTTCTAATTCCGTCGAAATCTGTAATTCCTCCATTGGGTTAAATAAGGCAATTAAACTACCTCCATACATATTCGCTTTGTATAAATCACGTTGTTTTACATAGTTGTATTGCACGCCTAAACCAGCTGATACATAGTTGTTAAAGTTGTAAATTGCACTAGGCGCCACCATAATATCGGCATAACCATTGCCAATCCCTAATCCTAGTCCGCCACCAAATTGCAAACGATTTAAAAAATCACTTTTTGTTTTGATTTCTGGTGTTTCTTGTGCATAAATTTCAAATTTAAAACCAAATAAAAACACTATAGCTAATAAAAATGTTAAATTTATTGCAGAATTCTTTTTCATAATTCGTTTTTCGAAAAATTAATGTTATAAAAGTATAAAAATCTTTGAAAGATTATCATAAAATGTTATACTTTTGCATAAATTTTTAATCAAAAGTCTTTTAGACAACACACTATGGATAGGTTTTCCTTTTTAAACGCTGCACATACGGCTTTTTTTGCCGATTTATACGAACAATATTTACAAAATCCAGATAGCGTTGAGCCAAGCTGGAGAAGTTTTTTTCAAGGATTTGATTTTGCCCAAGAGCATTATGGTTCTGATGAAATAGCTCAACAAGTGGCTTATGCCGCATCGGGTGATTCAGGTGAAATTTCTGAAAAAATGCAAAAAGAGTTCAATGTTCTAAAATTAATTGAAGGTTATAGAACACGTGGACATTTATTTACCAAAACAAACCCAGTAAGAGATAGAAGAGTTCACGGACCTTCGTTAGCACTTGAAAATTTTGGTTTATCGCAAGCTGATTTGAATACGGTTTTTGATGCGGCTAAAATGGTGAATATGAAGCCTTGTACTTTGGCTGATATTATCAAACATTTAGAAAACGTTTATTGCCAATCTATTGGTGTGGAGTACATGTACATTCGTGAACCACACAAATTAGAATGGATTAAAAATCGTTTAGACATCAACGATAATTTACCTAATTTTTCATCTGACAAGAAAAAGCATATTCTTAAAAAATTAAACGAAGCCGTTTCTTTTGAAAACTTCTTACACACTAAATATGTGGGTCAAAAACGTTTTTCTTTAGAAGGTTGTGAAGCGGTAATTCCTGCATTAGACGCTTTAGTAGAAGCTGCTGCTGATAAAGGCGTAGAGCAGTTTGTAATGGGAATGGCACATAGAGGTCGTTTGAATGTTTTGGCAAACATCTTTGGAAAAAACACTCAAAATATCTTCTCTGAATTTGACGGAAAAGACTATGACGAAGACGCTAACTTTGATGGTGATGTAAAATATCACTTAGGGTTAACTTCAGATAGAGTAACCGATTCTGGAAAGAAAATCAATTTAAACTTAGCGCCAAATCCTTCGCACTTAGAAACAGTAGGTGCTGTAATTGAAGGAATTACCAGAGCAAAACAAGATAGAAATTACCCAAATGATTTTTCAAAAGTATTACCTATTGCCGTTCACGGTGATGCCGCAGTAGCGGGTCAAGGTATTGTGTATGAAATTATTCAAATGGCTAAATTAGATGGTTACAAAACAGGAGGAACTATTCACTTAGTGATCAATAACCAAGTAGGATTTACTACGAATTATTTAGATGCGCGTTCGTCAACCTATTGTACGGATGTGGCAAAAGTAACGCTATCTCCAGTTTTACACGTAAATGCAGATGATGCAGAAGCAGTAGTTCATGCCATGTTGTTTGCTTTAGATTACCGAATGGAATTTGGAACTGATGTTTTCATCGATTTATTAGGATACAGAAAATATGGTCATAATGAAGGCGACGAACCTCGTTTTACACAGCCTATTTTATACAAAGCCATTTCAAAACATAAAAATCCAAGAGATTTATATGCTGAAAAATTAACGCAAGAAAGTGTTATTTCTGCAGGGTTTGTAAAAGAATTAGAAGAAGCTTACAAAGCAAAATTAGATGAAAATTTAGAAGCCTCTCGTAAAAAAGACTTAACCATAATTACTCCATTCATGGAAAATGAGTGGGAAGGTTATAAACAAGTTTCGGATGATGTAATGCTTCAAAAATTCGATACTAAATTCGATAAAAAACAACTTACCGAGATAGCAAAAACCATTACCGAACTGCCATCGGATAAAAAATTCATCAGCAAGATTACGAAGTTAATTGGCGATCGAAAAAACATGGTGGAGACCAATACCTTAGATTGGGCAATGGGCGAATTATTAGCTTATGGTTCTCTAATGTCTGAAGGTTTTGACGTGCGTATTTCTGGGCAAGACGTTGAAAGAGGAACATTTTCGCACCGTCATGCGGTAGTTAAAGTAGAAGATTCAGAAGAAGAAGTAATTCTTTT
The DNA here is from genome assembly GCA_017983975.1 of Flavobacterium sp. Taxonomy (GTDB): domain Bacteria; phylum Bacteroidota; class Bacteroidia; order Flavobacteriales; family Flavobacteriaceae; genus Flavobacterium. Next base: position 1,053 of record JAGOAL010000050.1, on the reverse strand, counting down.
AGATAAGATAAAAGATAAAAAAGGAAACTTTTATATCTACAATTCGCACCTTTCAGAATATGGTGTTTTAGGGTTTGAATATGGATATGCATTAGCATCGCCAAAAACACTAGTAATTTGGGAAGCACAGTTTGGAGATTTCTCTAATGGAGCACAAATTATGATTGACCAATACATTTCTGCAGGGGAAGACAAGTGGAATAACCAAAACGGATTGGTGATGTTGTTGCCTCACGGGTATGAAAACCAAGGAGCAGAACATTCATCAGCACGTATGGAGCGTTATTTACAAATGTGTGCAAAACATAACATGTATATTGCCGATGTAACTTCGCCAGCCAACTTCTTCCATTTGATGAGAAGACAGTTAAAGACAGAATTCCGTAAGCCATTGGTAGTATTTTCTCCAAAAAGTTTATTACGTCATCCTGATGTAGTATCTTCAATGGACGATTTAGCAAACGGCCAATTCCAAGAAGTATTAGATGATCCAAAAGTAACGGATAAAAAAGCCATCAAAACATTGGTATTTTGTACAGGTAAAGTATATTTTGACATTATTGCACAACGTGAAGAATTAGGCAGAAAAGATGTAGCGGTAGTTCGATTAGAGCAATTATTCCCATTAGCAGTAGATCAAATCAAAGCAATTATTGCGGGTTATCCAAATGTTGATGATTATGTTTGGGCACAAGAAGAGCCTAAAAATATGGGAGCTTATGGTTATATGTTGATGAATTTTGATTTAGTTAAATTAAGATTGGCATCACCAAAAGCATACAGTGCACCGGCAGCAGGAAGTTATGAACGTTCTAAAAAGCGTCAAAAAAATGCTATCGCAATGGTTTTTGATAAAACATTATTTCAATAAAAAAGTGTAATTTTGTACTATGCTTACAAAACAAGAAATATTCAAAACAATTCAAGATAACAAAGAACTTATTAAAAGTTCTGGTGTTACTGAAATAGGTTTGTTTGGTTCTTATGTAAGAGATGAACAAACAGAGACAAGTGATATAGATTTTTTAGTTGATTTTTATAAAGAAAAAAAAA
>JAGOAL010000021.1 GCA_017983975.1 Flavobacterium sp. | reverse complement strand
GCTTTAGTTTTTGATTATATCAATGGTTTTCATGATGCAGCAAATTCAATTGCTACCATTGTAGCTACTAAAGTATTAACACCTTTTCAAGCGGTACTATGGGCTGCCTTCTTTAACTTTCTAGCCTATTGGGTATTTGGTTTTGGAGTTGCCGATACAGTTGCCAAAACAGCTCATACAAGTAGTATTGATTTGATAACTATTTTAGCTGGTGTTATAGCTGCTATTATTTGGAATATCATCACTTGGTTAAAAGGAATTCCTTCATCATCGTCTCATACATTGATTGGTGGTTTTGCTGGTGCTGCCATTGCTCATGGTTTATCTAGTGTAACAGATCCTGAACATGCTGGTTTTAAAATTGTAAACTGGTTCAAAGCAGCCAAAGAAGGAGAATTATTGCCTTCTGGTGTTGTTATTGTAATCTTATTCATTGTTTTTGCGCCATTATTAGGAATGATTATTTCATATTGTATATCTTTATGGTTGATGTATTCTTCTAAAAAGAATATTTACCCTAAATTATTTACATTGTTATTAATGGCTTTAGTAGCCTGGTTTTTATATTCAGTAATGATTCCATTTGTTGAAATTAAAAAACCAAGATTTGAAAGTGAATTTTGGAGTGTTATAACCGAACCTCACAATATTAAATGGTTTTTAGTAGCATTTATCTTCTATAGTTTGGCTATTTTTAATTTGTTTTTTAGTAGTTTATCTACTGCAAAAGCTGAGCTTGTTTTAAAGAAAATGCAATTATTGTCTTCGGCAGCCTTTAGTTTAGGTCATGGGGGTAATGATTCTCAAAAAGTAATGGGTATTATTGCAGCAGCAGTTGCTGTTTACATCAAAACGAACCCAGATATAGATTTATCAGCTGGATGGCTAGATCTAAACGTTGTTTTGCCATCAGAAAAGGATGGTGTTAAGATTGATGGCATTATGCCATCATGGATTCCATTAACGTGTTATACGGTAATTGCCTTAGGAACTTTAAGTGGTGGATGGAAAATTGTAAAAACAATGGGTTCTAAAATTACAAAAGTAACCGCTTTTGAAGGTGTTGTTGCGGAGTCTGCAGGTGCTTTAACTTTATTTACTACCGAACATTTTAAAATTCCGGTGTCAACTACACATACTATTACTGGTTCTATTATTGGAGTAGGAGTAACTAAAAGGGTTTCTGCAGTTCGATGGGGCGTTACCGTTAAGTTATTATGGGCATGGGTGTTAACCATTCCTGTATCGGCGGTATTGGCAGCTTTAATTTACTTTTTATTGAAACTATTTATTTAATGATCTATTAATATTATAAAAAAGAGGATATTTTCATATCCTCTTTTTTTATGTTTCTTTCTGCCCCATCATCATTAAATATCCTTTTAAAAAGAGATCTATTTCACCATTCATTACGCTGTCTACATCACTGGTTTCAACTCCAGTTCGTACATCTTTAACCAATTTATAGGGCTGCATTACATAGTTTCTAATTTGTGATCCCCATTCAATTTTCATTTTACCAGCTTCGATATCACTGCGTTGTGCTTGTTGTTTTTTTAATTCAATTTCGTATAGCTGTGATTTCAACATTTGCAATGCTCGTTGTCTGTTATCGTGTTGTGAACGCGTTTCTGAACATTGAATTTGAATTCCGGTAGGTTTGTGAACCAATTGAACTTTGGTTTCTACTTTGTTTACATTTTGACCTCCAGCACCACTAGAGCGTGCGGTTGTAATTTCAATATCGGCTGGATTGATTTCAATTTCGATAGTATCATCAACTAATGGATAGACGTAAACTGATGCAAATGAAGTATGGCGTTTTGCATTACTATCAAAAGGAGAAATGCGCACCAAACGATGAACCCCGTTTTCACCTTTTAAATAACCAAAAGCAAAATCGCCTTCAAATTCTAAAGTAACGGTTTTTATTCCCGCAACATCACCTTCTTGAAAGTTTAATTCTTTGATTTTGTAGCCTTGTTTTTCGCCCCACATCAAATACATTCGCATGAGCATAGAAGCCCAGTCACAACTTTCGGTTCCACCTGCTCCAGCCGTAATTTGCAAAACAGCACTCATGTTGTCGCCTTCATCAGACAACATGTTTCTAAATTCTAAATCTTCAATGTGATGAATAGTTTCAGCATAAAACAGGTCAACTTCTTCTTCAGAAATTGCTCCTTCTTTAAAGAATTCCAACATTATTTGGAGTTCTTCTACTTGTTCCATTCCTTTATTGTAGTCTTCAACCCATTTCTTTTTAGAACGCAAGTTTCTAACTATGATTTCGGCTTCACGTGCGTTGTTCCAAAAATCAGGTGCAAAGGTTTTTTCTTCCTCATTAGTTATCTCAATCGTTTTGGCATCAATGTCAAAGATACCTCCTTAACGCACCAAGGCGATCAATAATATCTCTGACATGTTCTGTATTTATCATAAATATTGTAGTTTTGTTTTGAAATGGGATGCCATAGCCCCGATAATAGTGGAAATCCTTTTTGTTTTTTATCAAAAAAATGAAAAGATTGAAACGTATAGCGGGAATTAGCTCCTAAAAATTTTATCAAAAATAAGGTATCTGATTGATATATGGAAATAAATTTAGTAAGTGATACGGTAACCCGACCTTCTGTAGAGATGTTGAATGTAATGTTTAATGCTAAAGTAGGCGATGATGTATATAAGCAAGACCCAACAGTCAATGAATTAGAGGAAACTTTGGCTGATTTATTTGGGATGGAAGCTGCTCTGTTTTTTCCTTCGGGAACGATGGCCAATCAAACAGCTATTAAATTACATACACAGCCTGGTGAACAAGTAATTTGTGATAAATATTCGCACATTTATCATTATGAAGGCGGAGGCGCTTCTTTTAATAGTGGCGTTTCGTGTTGTTTGGTTGATGGAAAACGTGGAATGATTACAGCCGATTTAGTTAAAAATGCTATTAACGACCCTGATTTTTATCATGCACCATTAACATCATTAGTAAGTATTGAGAATACTACCAATAAAGGCGGTGGTGCGTGTTATGATATTGAAACGTTACAGGCAATAAAGCAAGTTTGTACCGAAAATAATTTGAAATACCATTTAGACGGTGCACGTTTGTGGAATGCATTAGTAGCTAAAAAACAACATCCGAAGCAGTTTGGCGAGTTGTTTGACACGATTTCAATTTGTTTGTCGAAAGGATTAGGTGCTCCAGTTGGTTCGGTTTTATTGGGAACTAAGGAAGATATGAAAAGAGCCTTACGTATTAGAAAAATATTTGGAGGCGGAATGCGTCAGTCTGGCTATTTAGCGGCAGCTGGATTATATGCTTTACAGAATAATATAAACCGTTTAGAAATTGACCACAGACGTGCTAAAGAATTAGGCAGTTTGTTAGAAAAAATGCCTTGGGTAGCCAATGTAGAACCAGTGGAAACCAATATTTTGATTTTTGGATTGCAACCATCAATTGATGAAAAACTATTCATGGAAAAATTGAAACAAAAAGGGATTTTAATTAGTTCGATGGGACATGGAAAGTTACGTATTGTAACGCATTTAGATTATAAAGAAGTCATGCATGAATATGTAATGGAAGTGTTTACCAAGTTAACATTTTAATTTTGGAAACTGTAATCATATCAATAGTAGCGTTTTTAACCGCCATTTTAACCTTTTTTTCAGGGTTTGGATTGGGAACTTTATTGACACCTGTTTTTATGCTTTTCTTTCCGATTGATATTGCCATTAGATTGTGTGGCCTTGTGCATTTTGCAAATAATGTATTTAAGTTTTTCTTGGTAGGGAAACATGCTAATAAAGAAGTTTTGCTGAAATTCGGAGTTCCTGCAATTATTGCCGCTTTTTTGGGTTCGTGGTTGTTGTTGCAAATTTCTGATTTAGCACCTTTGTTTAGTTATTCTCTTTTTGGAAAACAATTAGACGTTTTTCCTGTAAAATTTATTATTGCTATTTTATTGGTAATTTTTGCGCTTTTAGACTTGATTCCGTTTTTAAGTAAATTGGAGTTTGGAAAAGATAAATTGCCTTTGGGTGGCATTTTAAGCGGATTCTTTGGCGGACTTTCGGGTCATCAAGGCGCTTTGCGAAGTGCTTTTTTGATCAAAGCAGGTTTGTCCAAAGAAAGTTTCATCGCTACAGGAATTGTAGTTTCGATGTTGATTGATTTTACCCGTTTGAGTGTTTATGCTTCAAAAATTACAACTTATACATTGTATGAAAATAAAGTATTGTTGATTTCAGCAACACTTTGTGCTATTATTGGTGCTTATTTGGGTAACCAACTTTTAAAGAAAGTTACACTGAAATTTATTCAAGCTTTTGTTGCCGTTTTATTGCTTTTAGTAGCAATTGGTTTAGGGATGGGGATTATTTAAAGTCCATTACACACCAAATAGGCACGTGGTCTGATATTTTTCGGGCTTCTTTCATCGATTTAAAATTAGAATGAAAAGCAACAATTCCTTTCTGTAAAATTTTTATTTTCTGTTTGTCATAAAACAAATTATCATATTCAGAAGCCAAACAATCGTTTTGAATGCATTTCTGGCGTAAACTGGTTTTTTGATTGACTAAAATAGGAGCGAAGCCATTGTTTTTTATTGGATTAAAAACAGTATGACTTTGCGGACAATTGAAATCACCCAAAAATATCAGGCTGAGTTTTGGATAAAGTTTTGGAAAAAACTTAAAATATTTCAGTTCCGTTTCTGGATTTTTCTTCTTTGGAACTGCATGAAAAGATACTAAAGTAAAGGTATTTCCTTTGTAATCAAATGTTCCCATGAAAGGCTCTCTATCTATTTCATTTTCATAGTTTTGGTCAAGCCAACATTTTCCAATTTTTTTAACTTGAGCTGTTTTCCAGATAAAAGCATAGCGTTCTTGACTAGAAGGATTTGCGCTTGTGGTGGGTTCACTTATACTATAATCCCATTTTGAGCCTTTTGTGTTTAAAATAGAAACCAATCGACTCACCGCTTGAGAACCTCCATAACCCGCTACTACTTCTTGAATTGCAATAACGTCATAGTTTTTTATTGCATTTGCCATAACTTCTAATTCGCTATTCGATTTTGACTTCCCTAAATTCATGATGTTCCAGCTACAAACCGTTACTTGCGCAAAGGAAATGTAACTTAGAAAAAGAAAAATAACAAGAAAAGAAAATCGATTTTTTGTTATAAAGTTCATATAAAAATTATTTAAAAAGATCCATTCCAGGAATATTTGGCATACCTTCTTTAGCTACTGCTGCTAGTTCAGTTTCATGAACATTTGTTGCTTTTTCGATTGCTTTATTTAATGTAGTAACTAAATAATCTTCAAGCATTTCCTTGTCATTAAGTAAATCATCACTTATAGTAATACTTTTAATTTTTCTATTAGCATTCAGTGTTACTTCGAGTAATCCATCATTGCTTTTTTCATCAATTAAAACAAAGTCTAAGCGTTTCTTTGTTTCTTCAACTTTTTGTTGGGTTTCTTTTAATTTACACATCATTCCCATAATATCTCCAAACATATTATTATTTTTTTATTCGAACAAAAATAGTAAATTAGCAGTTAATAATTAATGTAAAATTCATGAAAAAAATCGCGTATTTCCTTTTCGGTTGTGTTATTTTTGCTCCTGTTTATAGTCAAATTAAAACAAATAAAATGTCTGATAAAATACAACCTCCTATTGCTAAAATTGTTCCTAAAACTCTTGAAAAGCACGGGGATAAAAGAATTGATAATTATTATTGGTTAAACGAAAGAGAAAACCCAGAGGTTATTGATTACTTAAATAAAGAAAACGAATATTACCAAAAGTCAACTGTACATACCAAACCGTTGCAAGACGATTTGTTTCTAGAAATGAAATCGCGTATTAAAGAAGATGATAGTTCGGTTCCGTATTTATATAACGGCTATTATTACATTACACGTTATGAAACAGGGAAAGATTATCCAATCTATTCTCGTAAAAAAGGAAGTTTAGAAGCGAAAGAAGAAATTATGTTTGATTGCAACGAAATGGCAAAAGGGCAATCTTATTTTAATCTATCGGGAATTAGTATTAGTGAAGATAACAAGTGGGCTGCATTTGGAGTCGACTTACTTTCCAGAAGACAATATACAATCCAAATTAAAAACTTAGAAACAGGTGAAATTCTTCCCGTAAAAATTGAAAATACTACTGGAGGTTCAACTTGGGCTAGTGATAATAAAAACTTGTTTTATACTCGTAACGACTTACAAACATTGCGTTCGGATAAAATTTACAAGCACACTTTAGGTACCGATTCAAGTGCTGATGTTGTAGTTTTTCATGAAAAAGACGATACTTTTAGCACGTTTGTATACAAAGAAAAATCGAAGAAATATTTAGTAATTGGTTCGTCAAGCACATTAACTTCTGAATATCAAATTTTAGAAGCCAATAATCCAAATGGAGCATTTAGAATTTTCCAAAAAAGAACCCGAGGATTAGAATATTCGATTTCGCATTATGGTGATAGTTTTTATATCGTTACCAATAAGGATAAAGCAACCAATTTTAAACTAATGAAGACTCCAGAAACAGCTACTTCTGCTGAAAATTGGACGGATTTAATTGGGCATCGAAAAGATGTTTTATTGGAAGGTATTGATATTTTTAAAGATTATTTAGTGGTTGAAGAACGTTCAAATGGATTGAATAAAATTCAAATTAGACCTTGGAACGGTAAAGGCGCTTATTATTTGCCTTTTGCTATTGAAACCTATACCGCTTACACCACCACAAATGTAGATTTTGATACTGAAATTTTACGTTATGGATACCAATCTATGGCAACACCGTCTTCTGTTATTGATTTCAACATGCGCACTCAAGAGAAAAAAGTGTTGAAAGAGCAAGAAGTTTTAGGGGGTAAATTTGATAAAAATAATTATATCGAAGAAAGAATTTGGGCAACCGCAACTGACGGAACTAAAGTGCCAATTTCAATAGTTTACCGAAAAGGAATTCAAAAAGATAGTAAAAATCCATTGTTATTATATGCTTATGGTTCTTATGGTGCCACTATGGATCCTTATTTTTCATCAACTCGTTTAAGTTTGTTAGATAGAGGATTTATCTATGCTATTGCTCATATTAGAGGAGGAGAGGACTTAGGAAGAGAATGGTATGAAAACGGGAAATTATTAAAAAAGAAAAACACTTTCACTGATTTTGTGGATTGTTCAAAATTTGTCATCACAGAAAAATATACTTCAGCAGAACATTTGTATGCCGAAGGTGGTTCAGCTGGTGGATTATTAATGGGTGCGATCGTAAATATGGCTCCAGAGTTATATAATGGAGTTATAGCACAAGTTCCGTTCGTTGATGTTATTACTACGATGTTAGACGATACCATTCCATTAACAACCGGAGAATATGATGAGTGGGGTAATCCAAATGAAAAAAAATATTACGATTATATGTTGTCTTATTCGCCTTATGATCAGGTGAAAGCGCAAGCATATCCAAATATGTATGTATCAACTGGCTTACATGATTCTCAAGTGCAATATTGGGAACCTGCAAAATGGGTTGCTAAATTGAGAGTACTAAAAACTAATGATAAGCAATTATTTCTAGACACCAATATGGATGCCGGACACGGTGGTGCTTCTGGACGATTTGAAGCATTAAAGGAATTAGCAAAGGAATTTGCTTTTTTATTAGATTTAGAAAAAATTAAGAAGTAGTTAAACTTTTTTTGTTAAATTTGCAGGGATTTGAGGTAATTAATAATTACCCACCTCAAATAATTTATTTTTTATGAAACAAGAAATAAAAGCCTATAATAATGTGTTGGAATTAATTGGTAATACACCATTAATTAAATTAAGCAAAGTAGCTGCAGAACTTTCAGGCGACTTTTATGCAAAGGTTGAGGCATTTAATCCAGGACATTCTACAAAAGATCGAATTGCATTATATATTATTGAAGAAGCTGAAAAAAAAGGTATTTTAAAACCTGGAGACACTATTATTGAAACTACTTCTGGTAATACTGGTTTTAGTTTAGCAATGGTAAGTATCATAAAAGGGTATGACTGTATTTTAGCAGTAAGTTCTAAATCTTCAAAAGATAAAATTGACATGTTGCGTTCTATGGGCGCTAAAGTATATGTTTGTCCTGCAAATGTTTCGGCAGATGATGAGCGTTCTTATTATAATGTTGCCAAGCGTTTACATGAGGAAACAAAAGGTTCTGTTTACATTAATCAATATTTTAACGAGTTGAATGTAGACGCCCATTATAATTCCACTGGTCCTGAATTATGGGATCAAACCGGAGGGCAAATTACACACCTTGTTGCTTGTAGTGGAACTGGCGGAACAATTTCTGGAACGGCACGTTTTTTAAAAGAAAAAAATCCAAATATTAGAATTTTAGGTGTTGATGCTTTTGGTTCAGTTTTAAAGAAATATCACGAAACTAAAGAATTTGACAACGATGAGATTTATCCTTACCGAATAGAAGGTTTAGGAAAAAATTTAATTCCAACGGCTACCGATTTCGATATTATTGATAAATTTATCAAAGTTTCTGATGAAGATAGTGCACACACCGCAAGAGAAATTGTTAAGAAAGAAGGATTGTTTGTTGGTTATACTTCTGGAGCTGCTTTTCAAGCAGTAAAACAATTTGCTGAAGAAGGAGAATTTGATGCCAATAGTAAAGTGGTTATAATTTTTCCAGATCACGGCTCTCGTTATATGAGTAAAGTATTTAGCGATGACTGGATGAACGAGCAAGGTTTCTTTGATAGTGTAAACAGAGAAGAAGCATTGAAAATTGAAATTATCAAGTAATTTGAATATATATTAAAAAAAATCCTGAGTGAAAGCTCAGGATTTTTTTATTTAATTCGAAAAAAGAATTACTCAGCGCTTTCTTGCATCGTATGATATACGTTCATTACGTCATCGTCTTCTTCAATTTTTTCTAATAGTTTTTCAACATCAGCTACTTGATCTGGTGTTAATTCTTTGGTTATTTGAGGAATTCTTTCAAATCCTGAAGATAATATTTCTAATCCACGTGTTTCTAATTCTTTTTGGATGGTTCCAAAGCTTTCAAAAGGAGCGTACATTAAAATTCCGTCTTCGTCAGCAAAGATTTCTTCTACGCCAAAATCAATCATTTCTAATTCTAATTCCTCAACATCTTGTCCTTCCGCTGGAATTCTAAAATTACACGTATGATCAAACATAAATTCTACCGAACCTTGTGTTCCAAAAGTACCATTGCATTTGTTGAAATAACTTCTTATGTTAGCAACGGTTCTGTTATTGTTATCGGTAGCGGTTTCAATTAAAATGGCAATTCCGTGTGGTGCATATCCTTCAAACAACACTTCTTTGAAGTTAGCAGTGTCTTTGTCAGATGCTTTTTTAATAGCGCGTTCTACATTATCTTTAGGCATGTTTGCTGCCTTTGCATTTTGTATTACAGCTCTTAAACGTGAGTTGGTTTCAGGATTTGGTCCGCCTTCCTTAACGGCCATTACAATATCTTTTCCTATTCTGGTAAACGTTTTTGCCATTGCTGACCAACGTTTCATTTTACGGGCTTTTCTAAATTCAAACGCTCTTCCCATTACTAACTATTTTGGTTTAAAATTATAATTTTCAAGTTGCAAAAATAAAATAATTTATATTACTAGATTATACTTAGTGCATAAATTAAATAAAAAATCCGCTTATGCGGACTTTATAATTTAAGCAAATCGTTTTAGTTTGTTTTTATCAACAATAGTGATTTTTTTACCTGTTAATGCTATATAACCACTTTTGTTTAAATCGGATAAGAGTCTAATGCAACTTTCAGTTGCCGTTCCTATCATTCCTGCTAATTCTTCACGAGACAATTGAATGTGTAGTGAACCATCTTCATTTTTTCCGAAAGTATCTTCTAAATATAGGAGGGTTTCAACTAATCTTTGACGAACTGTTTTTTGAGCCATGTTAACCATGTGATCATCGGCATCTTTAAGATCATCGCAAATGGTGCGCATTACATTCATTGAAAATTGGTTATTTTCCGAAAAAAAATGTAAAACTTCATTTTTTGGTATAAAGCAAACTTCCATGTCTTCTAGCGCAACAGCACTCAAATTTGCAGGTTCATCACTTATCATTGAACGTTGCCCTAACAATTCCCCTGGCTTAACTAATTTGACTATTTGGTCTTTTCCATTATCACTAAGTTTTGATAATTTGCAAACTCCATCTTTTACGCAGTAAATACCATTTGTTACTTCCCCTTCTTCAAAAATAGCTTCCCCTTTTTTAATGGTATACGATGTTTTGCATTCGGCCATTTTTATTAGCTCTTCTTTATTTAAAGCTTTTAAGGAACTAAATTGTCTAACGATACATTGTTCACATTTATTCATAAATATAGTATTTAATGCGTTTACAAAATTACAAATTTGTATGACAATTATCATATTTTGTTTCACAATTATAAAAGATCTTTGTAAAAGGTAAAATGAGCAAATTATGGATACAGAAAATTGTTTCCATTGTGGTATTGAAATTAATAAAAATGATGAAATCCTCTATGATGACAAGAAATTTTGTTGTAATGGTTGTAAAACCGTATACGAAATTTTCAGTCAGCATGATTTAACGTGTTATTATGATTTTCAGTCGGCACCAGGTGCAACACCACAAGACATACAAGGAAAATATGATTTTTTAGACAATGAAGAAATTGTTACAAAATTACTTGAATTTGAAGAGAATGGAACTCATATTGTTTCACTCTACATTCCTCATATTCACTGTAGTTCGTGTATTTGGATTTTGGAAAATTTACAAAAACTTCAATCAGGAATAAGTACCTCCCAGGTTAATTTTGGAGAAAAGAAAGTTCGAGTTACCTATAATCCAGCACTAACTAGCTTAAAGGATATTGTTTATTTATTAAGTGCAATAGGGTATGAGCCTTATATAAGCTTAGAAAATTTTGACGAAGGCAAAAAGAAAGTAGATAGAAGTCTAATTTATAAAATTGGCGTTGCTTTTTTTTGTTTTGGAAACATTATGTTGTTATCCTTTCCAGAATATTTTGAAGTAGAAGAATTTTGGATCAATCAATACCGAGGCTTTTTTCGTTGGTTGATTTTTGGATTATCGTTGCCCACCTTTTTTTATTCGGCTTCTGGTTATTATGTTTCGGCATGGAAAAGCATTAGATCAAAATTATTAAATATTGATATTCCTATTGCATTGGGAATTGTGGTTATGTTCATTAGAAGTACGGTTGATATTATTTTTGGCTATGGCCAAGGTTTTTTTGACAGTATGGCCGGATTAATTTTCTTTATGCTTTTAGGAAAGTTGTTTCAGCAAAAAACATATGATTTTCTTTCATTTGAACGCGATTATAAATCGTATTTTCCCATCGCAATTACTAAATTATTGCCAGATGGAATTGAAGAATCTGTTCAAGTTTATGATATTAAAAAAGGCGATCGGTTATTAATTCGGAATCAAGAATTAATTCCGGTTGATGGTATTTTAATTTCCGAAAAGGCAGCAATTGACTATAGTTTTGTGACAGGTGAGGCCGTTCAGATTGAAAAAAAATCGGGCGATAAAATTTTTGCAGGAGGAAAGCAAATAGGAAAAGTAATCGAAATGGAAGTTCTTTTTTCGGTTTCCCAAAGTTACTTAACCCAATTATGGAGCAACGATGTTTTTCAAAAACGTGTTGAACAACAGCATAAATCAATTACCGATCGCATTAGTAGATACTTTACTCCAGCATTATTAACATTAGCAATTATTTCATTTTTGTATTGGATTTTCATTGATGTTACCACCGCTTTTAATGTATTTACGGCTATTTTAATTGTAGCATGTCCTTGCGCTTTAGCATTAACCGCACCTTTTACCTTGGGAAATGTATTACGTATTTTAGGAAATAGAAAAATGTATTTAAAAAATGCATTGGTAGTAGAACAATTAGCAAAAGTTGATACCATTGTTTTTGATAAAACTGGAACGATTACGACCAATAAAAAAACCGCAATTACCTATGAAGGAACCGAATTAGATAGTTTCGAATTGAAGTTATTGAAAAACGTGTTACGAGGTTCAAATCATCCGTTAAGTAGAAGATTATATGAATTTATTCCGAACCAAGAGAAGTTAGAAGTATCAAGTTTTGAAGAAATTATCGGAAAAGGAATTGTAGCTGAAATTGAAGGCAATACGGTAAAATTAGGTTCGTCTCAATTTCTAAAAACCATGACCGAAAATACCCATAAAAAAACTAAAGTGCATGTTGAGATCAATGGAGTGTATAAAGGGAGTTATGTGTTTAATAATCAGTATAGAAAGAATTTAGAATTTTTATTTGAACAATTAGCCAAGTCTTATAATTTAGTAGTGTTGTCTGGGGATAATGATGGAGAACGTTCCATTTTGGAAAAAATGTTACCTGCTCAAACGGCTTTAGTTTTCAATCAAAAACCAGATCAAAAACTGCTCTATATTCAACAATTACAAAATGAAGGGAAAAATGTAATGATGGTGGGCGATGGTTTAAATGATGCAGGGGCATTGGCTCAAAGTAATGTAGGTATTTCAATTTCTGAAAATGTAAATGTGTTTTCACCAGCATGTGATGGAATTTTAGACGCCACACAGTTTGATAAAATAAATTTCCTGATGAACTATTCAAAAAATGCTATGAAAACGATTTATATGAGTTTTGGATTATCGTTGTTGTATAATCTAGTTGGACTTAGTTTTGCCATAACTGGCGCCTTAGATCCTATAGTAGCGGCTATTATTATGCCATTGAGTACAATTACAATTGTGAGCTTTGTAACAATTATGACAAATCTATTGGCAAGGAGTAAGTAATTTTAACAAAAAATTTAGACATGATAAATATCATGTTTTATAAAAAAGAGCAGAAGTAACTTTGTTAACATAAAATTAAGGGTATGAGTGTCATCTATATTTTAATCACAGTCAGTATTTGTGTTGCGGTTCTATTCTTAGGTGCTTTTATTAAAGCAGTTAAAAGTGGACAATATGATGATGATTATACACCATCGGTCAGAATGTTATTTGACGATGAATTAATTAAAGAAAAACCAAACAAATTAATACAAACAGAAAAACAAAAATCAATCTAATTATGGAGAAGCAACAATTTTATTACGACAACAAAATTGTAAGAAACTTTCTATATGCTTCTATAGCTTTTGGGGTTATAGGAATGCTTGTAGGGCTTTTAGTAGCCTTCTTATATTTGTTTCCTAATTTAACAGACGGAATTCCGTGGCTAAGTTACGGAAGATTAAGACCATTGCATACAAATGCAGTTATCTTTGCCTTTGTAGGTAATGCTGTATTTGCAGGAGCTTACTATTCATTACAACGCTTACTTAAAGCAAGAATGTTTAGTGACTTTTTAAGTAAAGTGAATTTTTGGGGATGGCAGTTAATTATTTTAGGCGCTGCAATTACATTACCTCTAGGATTTACAACTTCAAAAGAATATGCCGAATTAGAATGGCCATTTGACATTGCAATTGCATTAGTTTGGGTTGCTTTTGGTGTTAATATGATTGGTACAATTATTAAACGTAGAGAACGTCATATTTATGTTGCTATTTGGTTCTACTTAGCTACTTTTATTGCTGTTGCGTTATTGCATATTTTTAATAGTTTAGAAATTCCGGTTTCGGCATTAAAATCATATTCGGTATATGCTGGTGTTCAAGATGCATTAGTACAATGGTGGTATGGCCACAATGCAGTTGCCTTTTTCTTAACAACACCTTTCTTAGGTTTAATGTATTATTTCGTACCAAAAGCAGCTAATCGTCCAGTATATTCTTATAGATTATCAATTATTCACTTTTGGTCGTTAATCTTTATTTATATTTGGGCAGGACCTCACCATTTATTATATTCTGCTCTTCCAGATTGGGCACAAAACCTTGGCGTAGTTTTCTCAGTGATGTTAATTGCACCGTCTTGGGGAGGTATGATTAATGGGTTGTTAACATTAAGAGGAGTTTGGGATAAAGTTAGAGAAGAACCAGTTTTAAAATTCTTCGTTGTTGCAATCACGGGTTACGGGATGTCTACTTTTGAAGGTCCTATGTTATCTTTAAAAAATGTAAACGCCATTGCACACTTTACCGATTGGATTGTAGCTCACGTTCACGTAGGAGCATTAGCATGGAATGGGTTCTTAACTTTTGGTATGATTTATTGGATTATTCCAAGAATTACAAAAACAACTTTATATTCTACTAAATTGGCCAATTTCCATTTTTGGATTGGAACATTAGGAATTGTGTTATATGTATTACCAATGTATGTAGCTGGATTTACACAAGCCTCTATGTGGAAACAATTCAACCCAGATGGTACATTAATGTATGGTAACTTCTTAGAAACAGTGACTCAAATTATGCCTATGTATATGATGAGAGCAGTAGGAGGAACCCTATTCTTTGTTGGAATTTTAACCTTGGTATATAATATTGTTAAAACGGTAAAACAAGGTTCGGCTGTAGAAAATGAATTGGCTGAAGCACCTGCTTTATCTGTAATTAGCTCTGGACAAATGAAAGGTGAAAAATGGCATTCTTGGTTGGAAAGAAAACCAGTACAGTTTACCATTTTAACAACTATTGCAGTAGCTATTGGTGGTGTTGTTCAAATTGTTCCAATGATTGTTGTTAAGTCTAATATTCCCACAATTTCAAGTGTAAAGCCTTATTCTCCATTAGAATTAGAAGGTAGAGATATTTATATTAGAGAAGGATGTAATAACTGTCACTCTCAAATGATTCGCCCATTCCGTTCAGAAGTAAAACGATATGGAGAATACTCAAAATCAGGTGAGTATGTGTATGATCACCCATTCTTGTGGGGTTCAAAAAGAACAGGGCCAGATTTAATGCGAATAGGTGGAAAATACAATGATAACTGGCATTTTAATCACATGTGGAGTCCGCAACGTATGGATGAAAAATCAATAATGCCAGCCTATAAATGGTTGTTTGATAATAAAGCAATGGATCATTCGTATATTGAGAAAAAAATGAGTGTAATGGTAACTCTTGGAGTTCCTTATACTGATGCAGATATTGCAAATGCTAAGAAAAGTATTGATGAACAATCGACTAAAATTGAAAAAAGTCTATACAACGATCCCGATTTTGTAAAATCTTACGAAGACAGCAAGAAAAAAGCAGCTGCTAAAGGAGAAGATTTTGTACCAATGAAAGACCGAGAAATCGTAGCACTTATTGCTTACTTACAACGTATGGGTACAGATATTAAAGTTAAAAAAGCTGAATAATGTTAAAATTTATTAAACATAATTTAGAAACAATTGATGGCGTAGATATTTATCCAATCATTTCATTGAGTATTTTCTTTATCGTATTCGTTTCCTTTTTTATATGGGCAATGACCTACAGTAAAGATAAAATCAAAGAATTAAGTGAATTGCCATTTAAAGGAGAAAAGTAAATAATTAGCTTCCTCTTTTCGGAGAGGAAGTATATAAAAGGTGAGTAATACCAATTAAAAAAGTATCAAATGAAAAAATTAATTCCAGCCTATGTAAGAGTTCCATTATTGTTTGCAATTGTTTTTGCAGCTTTGGAATATTTTATTGACTCCGGAGATAAACCTGCTTTTATAGAGTTTCCTATGGTTGCTTTATTTTTAGGAGTATTTCTGTTTTTATTAGTTGCCATAGAAATAGTATTAAATGCTGTTGATAAAGTAACCTATCATTTATTAACAGATGAGCAGAAAAAACAATTAGATGAAGCACAATCGGTTCCGTTTACCGAAAGTAAATTCTATCAAAGTTTAGTAGAAAAACTAACTCGTTCTAAAGGAATTGAACAAGAAAAAGACGTACTACTAGATCATGATTATGATGGAATCAAAGAATTAGATAATGTATTACCACCATGGTGGGTAGGATTGTTTTATGCTTGTGTTGTCTTTGCTATAGTATATTTAGTTCGTTTCCATGTCATTGGAGATTATACGCAAGATGAAGAATTTGTAACCGAAATGGTTGAACAAGATAAAGCGGTTGAAGAATATTTAAAAACGGCTCCAGATCAAATGAATAAAGATAAAGTTACTTTATTAACCGATGCAGGTGCTTTAGCAGAAGGGAAAAAAATATTTGAGACCAATTGTGTAGCTTGTCATAGAGCTGATGCAGGAGGAGCAATTGGACCAAACTTAACCGATGAAAATTGGATTTTAGGTGGAGGTATTAAAAATGTATTCAATACCTTAATGGAAGGAGGTCGTCCTGGTAAAGGAATGGTGGCTTGGAAAGAATCTATAAAGCCAACAGAACTGCAAAAAGTAGCTAGTTATGTATTGTCTTTACAAGGTTCTAAACCAAAAGATCCAAAGCCAACAGAACCCGAAGCAAAACCATGGGTTGAAGAAGGAGTTGCAAAAACAGCTACAACAACATCAGAAGATTCAACAAAAACAGAAGTAACTGCACCAGCAACAAAATAATAAAATAAAAAAGGTTTTGGGATTACTCAAAACCTTTTTTGAACTATACTAAATTACACGCATTTAAAAGTTAAAATCATGTCTAATCAACAAAATTTACCAGACGAAAGTTTCAGAGATAGTATTGCTACTATTTCAGAAGATGGAAAGAGAAATTATATTCATCCTAAAAAACCATCGGGACCATTTTATGAAAAAAGAAAGGTATTAAGTTATTTTTTGTTAGCATTTTTAATTTCTGCACCATTTATAAAAATTAATGGGAATCAGTTTCTACTATTTAATGTTTTAGAACGAAGATTTAATATTTTTGGTTTTCCTTTTTGGCCTCAAGACTTTCATCTTTTTGTAATGATGATGATTGTTGGAGTAGTAGGGCTAACTTTGTTTACCGTAGCTTTTGGTCGTATTTTTTGTGGATGGTTTTGTCCACAAACGATATTCATGGAAATGGTTTTTAGACGAATCGAATTTTGGATTGATGGAGATCGCGGGGCTCAATTACGTTTAGCAAAACAAGAATGGAATGCCGAAAAAATAAGAAAGAGAGTACTTAAATTATTTATTTTCTTTATTTTTTCGTTCTTTATTGCTAATGTATTTTTGGCTTATTTGATTGGTAGTGACAAGTTGTTTTTATTAGTTGTTAATGGACCTAAAGAGCATTTAAGTACATTAATTCCTTTACTGATTTTTACTGGTATATTTTACTTTGTTTTTGCTTGGTTTAGAGAACAAGTTTGTATTATTGCTTGTCCTTACGGAAGAATGCAAGGGGTGTTGCTAGATAATAAATCGATTAATGTTGCCTATGATCATGTTAGAGGTGAAGGTGAAAAAGGTAGAAAAAAATGGCGAAATGGAGAAGATAGATCAGCTGAAGGTTATGGTGATTGTATCGATTGTAATCAGTGTGTAGTAGTTTGTCCTACAGGTATTGATATTCGTAACGGAACTCAATTAGAATGTGTGAATTGCACTGCTTGTATTGATGAATGTGATACAATTATGGATAAAGTAGGATTACCAAAAGGTTTGATTCGATATGCTAGTGAAGATGAGATTCTTAATAAGGAAAAATTTAAACTAACAACTCGAATGAAAGGCTACATTGTAGTCTTAATCATATTAATTGGAGTGTTATTATCCATGTTATTTTTAAGAAATGATGTTGAGGCGACTGTATTAAGAATGCCAGGCCAAATGTTTGAACATAAAGGCGATAATATAAGTAATGTATTTACGTATAAGATTGTAAATAAAACGGTTGAAGATTTAAAAGGAATCCATTTTAAATTGAAAGATACAAAAGGTACTATTAAAGTAGTTGGGAAAGATTTTGTGGTGGTAAAAAAACAAGGTTTAGTTCAAGGTACTTTATTTGTTGAAATTAATCAAGCACTTTTAGAAGGTGACAAAATGGAAATAGAAATCGAAGTCTACAGTCAAAATAAATTAATTGAAACGGCAACTACTAATTTCATGGGGCCAAGAACGTTTTAAAAATATAAGCTATGAAAATAAATTGGGGAACAGGAATTGTAATTGCATTTGCATTGTTTATGGCGTTTATTTTGTCATTCGTATATAAAGTACAATCCAATCAAAAATATGACAACGAATTGGTAACAAAAGAATATTATAAAAAAGAAGCAACTGTTCAAATTGATATTGAAAAGAAGCAGCATGCCAACGCATTAAAGAATTTAGTAGTCATTAAAAAAGTAGATGAAGGTATCATAATTGAATTCCCATCAGACTTTGATTACTCAAAAATAAAAGGAAAAGTGTCCTTATATAGACCGTCAAGTCAAAAACTAGATTTCGAAATAAATATTTCTCTTTCTAGTCCATATTTGCTCATACCTAAAAGTAATTTGACGGGCGGTCTTTGGGACATTTCTGTGGATTGGAATTATAATGAAACAGATTATTTGAATAAAGAAACCATCTATTTTTAAGATTCAAGATGCTTTACACTGCTTTTATATTTGGTTTAATTAGTAGCTTTCATTGCGTAGGAATGTGCGGACCTATTGCAATGATGTTGCCTGTGGACCGAACAAATGAAGCAAAAAGAGTAGTTCAAATTAGTTTGTATCATTTAGGAAAATTAACGGCCTATGGATTATTAGGTTTAATTTTTGGACTACTAGGTAAGAGTTTTTATTTAGCGGGTTTACAACAACAACTATCTATTATTTTAGGAATTTTAATGATTGTAGTTGCAGTAGTGCCCGAAAAATTTTTTGCCAAATACAACTTTTCAAAACCTGTTTATAAAAATATAACTAAAATAAAATCAAGTCTTGGACAACATTTTAAAAATAAAAGTTATAGATCGTTATTTACTATTGGATTATTAAACGGCTTTCTTCCTTGCGGAATGGTGTATGTAGCTATTTTTGGGGCTATTGCAATGCAGAGTGTATCTTTAGGAATCCTTTACATGATTCTGTTCGGAATAGGTACAATTCCATTATTAACGGCAATAGTTTACCTGTCAAATATTTTTTCATTGTCTTTTAGAAAAACCATCCAAAACATGATTCCAATTGTTGCAATTATAATTGGAATGTTGTTTATCATAAGAGGTTTAGGATTAGATATTCCTTATTTATCACCAAGTAATTTGAGTTTATTTGTACAATCTGAAGCAAATTGTCATTAACCAATTGGATATTTATAAACCAAAGGAAGATTGTTTAAAATAAAAAAGCCCTGCAATGCAGAGCTTTTTGTGACCTCGACTGGATTCAAACCAGTAACCTTCTGAGCCGTAATCAGATGCGCTATTCAGTTGCGCCACGAGGCCGATTTTGTGAGTGCAAATATAGGTAAATTTAGTAGATATCCAAATTGAAATTTAAAAAATAATTCCTTTTTAATTTAACTATCTAAAGCTCTACACGTTATGTAATAGCGATAACCTATCAATGCCATTTGCCATTTTTTAGCTTTGATAGGATCTAATCCTTGTTTGGTAAAACTAGGTAAAATGATTTTGTTTAATTTGGCAAGTAGTTTATACATGGTTTAATTTTTGACAAAGATAAGAAAATAAAAAATCCCGAGTAAATCGGGATTTTCTTGTTATTTGGTTTTGACCTCTATCTTTTTCACAACAATAATATTGTTTTCGTTTGTCTCTTTTTCAGTTGCTTCTATGAAGTATATTTTTGAGTGATCCATTTCTAAAAATGATTTTGAATCTACTTTTTTACCATTAATATAAATTTCAGGCCCATTTTCATCTATTCTTGTAGAAGGAGAATCAGGTATTTTTAAATATTTTTCACTAAAAATAATATTATGATCTCCATCTTGTGTTATGATAGTTATAACATTATTTCTATTATTAATTATTTCAATATTTTCTGGTTTTTTATTTACGACTAGCATATCGGCTTTGTCATTCATAATAATTTTAGACTCATTCTCATTTATTTTTTTTCCATTTACATAATATTTTGAAACAACTTTTGGATTTTTGTTATCATCATAAATAACAGAAGCTCCATTAATAATTATTACACCATTTTTTCCTTTTTCTCCAAATTTTTCTAATCCTTCTTCTTTTGAATAAAAAGTGATTCCTTCTTTTGTTTTAATTTTAGCATTTTTGAAATCAGATGGATCTATTTCTTTTCCATCAAAAATCCATAGAGCTTCTTTTGCTTTGTCAAATTTTTCAATATCATCAGCAATATTAACCATTTTAACTTTTATTTCAGTTCCAAATTGTTTTGATAGTTTTTCATCTTTAACATAATCAGAATAATCAGGTTCGTTTGTAAATCCAATTCTTCCTTCTTCTGCACTAAAATAAATAGGTTCAATTGGTTCATCACCTTTAATTTCTTTTACGCCTTTGTTACCTTTACCATCATTAAATTCGATTTTTATGGCAATAATTTCTCCGTTTTTGTTGCGTTTTACTTTTGAAAATTTGTAATAAATTCCTTGGCTTTTTAGTAGTTCGGCATCTGATTTCATTTCTGCATCAGTAACGTTTTTATCCCAACTAAAGCCAATGGCTTCAACTTTTGCCACTTGAGATTCTTGTTGATTTTCCTTGACCTGCGCCACGGTTTCAATTTGAAACAATAACATGAAGCCTACTAATAGCGGAAGGATTGTAGCGTACTTCCAAGCGTTTTTTTGGTGTGATTGATTTGTGTGTAACATAACGATTCGTTTTTTGATTAATGATTGATAAAATTGATTAGTAATACTTAAGTCGTGTTGATGAGTCACAACTTTTAATAAAGTTTTTTGATATTCGTATTTGTTTTCGATTTGTTTAAAGGTTTCATTATCAGCAATGAATTCTAGATTTTGCAACATCGCTTTTCGATACATCCAAATAATTGGGTTAACCCAAAACAGCGCACAAAATAGTTTTCCTAACAACACATCAATAGAATGTTTTTGTTTAACATGAATACTTTCATGGGTTAATATATGTAGTAATTCTTCTTCCGTAAACATGTTTTTATTAATAACAATATAACTAAAAAACGAAAAAGGATTTTCAATTGTATTCGAATATACCAATGTATAATTGCTTTCTTTTTGCTTATTTTGTTTTTGAATCCTTTTGAAAAAGGCAGCTAATTCAACTCCTATTTTCAATATAATTACTAACGAAATTAAAACGTAAGCCGATAGTACAATTAAAGACCAATCTATTGGACTTTCTTGAATTGGATTTTCTGTGATTGTACTATTGATTGGAATTATTTCTGGATAAAACTCAGCTACAGGAGCTGGTTCAACCCAAATGGTTTTAGTAAAAGTGATTAAAGGTAAAACCAATGATAATAGTAGTCCAATTATAAAATACCATCTATTTGAAACAAAAAATGTTTCTTTTCGTAAGAATAGAACATACATCAAGTAAAATAAAATGATGAGTCCGTTTACTTTTGCAAAATATAATAGTAGATTTTCCATACTAGTTCTTTTTTTCGATTAAAGCTAAAATTTCACGAAGTTCATCGGCCGTAATTTTGTCTTCTTCAGCAAAATAGGAAACTAAATTTTTATATGAACTATCAAAATAGTTTTCAATAGCGGTATTCATAAACGTTTTTCTGTAGTCTTCAATCTTAACAATAGGGAAGTACTGATGTGTTTTGCCATAGGCATTGTATCCAACGTACCCTTTTTCTTCCAAATTGCGTACTATGGTCGATAACGTATTATAATGGGGCTTATCTTCTAAGATTTCCTCCATGATGTCTTTTACAAAAGCTTTATTAAGCTTCCATAAAATGTGCATGATTTCTTCTTCTTTGTTGGTTAGTTTTTGCATGACTTATCGTTTTGATAAATCAAAGTTAAACTATATTTTTAGTTATACAACTATTTTTATAGTTATTTAACTAAATTTTTAGTTTTTATTGTTTCAATTGGTTTTTTGTTGACCAATTTGATCACCCATAATCCTAATAATACACTAATAAAACCAAGTGTTCCCATGAACAACCAGTTGGCTTGGTAACCAAAATGGTCAATAATAGTCATACCCGATTTGGCACTTAAAATATGCGCCATACTATAGGTCATGGTAAAAATGGCCATATAACGTCCTTCATGACCTTTTGGTGCTCTACTCATGGCAAAGGAATTTGAAAAAGGAAAGGCAAACATTTCAGCAAAGGTCATAAATAGCATCATAATGATTAAAATGCCAACCCAATTATTAATTAGCAACAGAAACATACTAATGGTCATTAACAATCCGCCTATGTTAATGGCGCGAAGTTTATTAATTTTATTTCGTTCTATATAACTTACTAACGGCATTTCTACAAAGAAAACGAGAACTCCGTTAAAGGTGAGTAAGAGACCAGTTTGGAGTTCAGATAAGTTAAATTGTTCTTTATGGTATAATGGAATGGTAGTGAACAATTGGAAAAACATAATCCCGGAAATCAAACAAATCAATAAAAATATCCAAAACGGACCATCTTTAAATACAGAATGAGTTAGCACTTCGCCAGGATGTTCTTTATCAGTATAAGCCGACTTTTTCTTCTCTTTTACTTTTATCCAAAAAATAAGAATGGCTAAAATACATGTTGCGCCATCTACCCAAAACAATCCTTTATAACCTACGCTCATAATTAATAAACCCCCTAGAGCTGGTCCTGCCGCAAATCCTAAATTAATCGCCAAACGCACAAGAGTTAAAGCTCTCGTTCTATTTTCGGGTTTTGCATAGGCTCCAAGTGAAACAAACATAGCGGGTCTAAACATATCAGCAATAACCATAATGAAGAAAATGGCGATTAATAAGCCATGATAACTGGTGATTTTTTGCAAGATAAAAAAACCAATTCCACTAGTTAATAAACTGAAAATCATTATTTTGTAGAAGCCAATCTTATCTGATAATTTTCCCCCAAGCCAAGAACCAAGCATCGATCCTAAACCAAAACTTACCATAATCCAGCCCACTTGACTATACGAAAAATGCAAATCTTCTTTTAAATATTTTGACAGAAAAGGAAGTACCATGGTTCCCGCACGATTGATAAAAGTAATAAGTGCAAGAATCCAAATTTCTCTTGAAAATCCTCTAAAATTATTGAAATATTTTTGAAGTGCGCGTTGTAACATAATTTGGTATTGAGGGGCAAATTTACGAAAGCTTTACCGATTACATTGTGAACTAATTTATATATTTTTGTAAAAATATTTACCGTGACTAAATTCATCAATTTACATACCCATAAATTTTCAAATGACAGCGAGGTTATTGAAATAGTAAATCAATATCCGTGGGAATTTGATGCGTCTATTCCGAACTATTCTATTGGAATTCATCCCTGGTATATTGATGTAAATAGATTGGAAAACGATTTGGAAATCATCAAAGAAAAATTGCAGTTGTCCGAATGTTTGGCATTGGGTGAGTGCGGTTTAGATAAACGTATAGAAATTCCTCTTTCAATTCAAATTACAGTTTTTAAGAAGCAATTAGAACTCGTACAGCAAACAAGCAAACCAATAATTTTACATTGTGTAGCTGCATTTGATGAAGTAATTGCTATCAAAAAAGAAATGAAAATAGAAAATCCTATGATTATTCACGGATTTTCAAAAAATGAACAAGTAGCTCAGTCACTATTGAAAAATGGGTTTTATCTTTCTTTTGGAAAATACTTATTGCGTAATCCAGATTTGGAAAAAGTAGTTAACTTTGCACCCGAAAATCAAATTTTATTAGAGACTGATACCATTGAAGAAACTATTTATGAAGTGTATGAAAAAGCAGCATCCTTAAAAGGAATTTCGGTACAAGAAATGAAAACAATGGTTTTTGCTAATTTTTCAAAAATTTTCAACAATAAACAATAAACCAAAAACAACAAACATTTAATATGGCAAAGTGGAAAGAAAGAGCAGCTTTATTATTTAAAGAGGAAGGAATTCAAAAATTAGATAATGCTAATGTCTTAGTTGTTGGATTAGGTGGTGTAGGAAGTTTTGCTGCCGAATTTTTAGCGCGAGCTGGTGTTGGTAAAATGACAATTGTAGATGGTGATGTGGTAGATATTACTAATATCAATAGGCAATTACCAGCATTGCACAGTACAGTAGGTGAACCAAAAGTAAAAATTGTTGGCGATCGATTAATGGATATAAATCCCGAGTTGAAATTGACTCGAATTGAAGAGTTTTTATCACCAGAACGTGCTTTTGAATTAATTTCGCCCGAGTTTGATTATGTTTTAGATTGTATTGATAGTGTTACCCCAAAAATTAATTTGATTGTAGCTTGTAAACGCAAGAAGGTTAAAGTCATCAGTAACATGGGAGCAGGAGGAAAGTTTGAAGCCGAAAAAGTTCAAGTACGCGATATTAGTAAAACCGAATATTGTCCGCTTGCAAAAAATGTTCGTAAACGTTTAAAATTGGAAGGAATTTCTAAAGGGGTAAAAGTTGTTTATTCTTACGAGCGACCAGATTATTCGAGTATTAAAACAACTGATGGAACCAATTTCAAGAAGTCATTTTATGGCACTAATAGTTGGATGCCAGCATTATTTGGTTTACACGCAGCAGAAACCGTTGTAAAACATCTTATCGGAAAAGATAAAAGATAAATTATTGAACAGGATTTGTATTCAAATTGCTTTCAGATGATGGAGCAACTTCAGTACTTTCAGGTTTTGGAGCACTAATTTTTTGTTGTACAGGAATATAAATTTCGGTAACCCATTTTGAAGGTTTTCTTTCTTTCGGCAAACTCACTTTGTAAATTTCAATTGGTTTTCCTATTAAATTTTCTGATAATTTACTTTTATTCATATATTTTCGGGCTTCTTTCCACGCTTTTTCATTATGTGAATAATCGCCATTAAGAGTTGCTTTTACAGCTAAAAAGGAATCAAAATGTCCGCCTGAAATTTCACTTCCTTCTGTAGTTAAAATTTCTTCTTCCACCGGAACACACATCGCAAAAACGGTTTTGTTATCGCTTGTTTTTTTCGTTTTATAAATAACAAAAGGTAATCCTGTAATTTTAATGTCGTTTTTGGTTACAAAAGAAACCATGTTTTGCAACATTGCTTTTGATGTTTTTTGAAAATCGGCTACAGCACAAGTTGCCTCTTGCTGAATATAATTTGTGGTATGTTTGGTAACTAATCCATTAATTTTTATGGTATAGTTTGCAATTTCGTTAACTAAATAATGGTCAATATTGTCTAATCCTTTTTCAAGTTCACTACCTACCATATTAGTAGCACCGCCCTTTAGTACACTTAAAATTTTTAATTTTAAATCTAGTTTTCCATTAACTTCCCAGGTAACGATGGTTCCTTTTTTTGTTTTCTGAAAATGAAATAAAGAACTGGTTTTTTCCTCATTTAAAATAATTGTATGAGCAATAGAATCAGTAGAAGATAAATTTTTATTCACCAATGAAATCTCATCTTTTTCCCAAGGACTCCAATCATTTAATGAAGTGGTATCTGAAATAAAATGATATAAAACATCTTTTGAAATATTAATTTCCTTTTTACGCATTATTTTATAGTCACCAGGTTGAGTAGCCACAAAAACTACAAAAGCGGTGGATAATAATAGAAATAATAGAAATAAATATTTAAGAATTCTCATTTTTTAGGGATTTGTTTTTCAAATGTAAGTAAAATTATTCTTTCATTAAGACTTTGATTAAAAAGAGCAGTCCTATGAAAATTAAAAAACCAATGAAAATCCAATAGGTGCCTTTGTAAAATGGTTTTAAGACCTTTAAGTCTTTTCTATACACCGCTATCATTGTGATGACAAATGCGACAATAAAAAAAACCGCAAAATAAATTTGACCTGTTGAAAACATATTGAAAATTTTTCACAAAAATAAGGATTAATTAGATTCTAAATTTCTATTTTTCGTAAAATAAATTCTATAGTATGCAAAAACAATTAAATGCAGTAAAATTATTTCATGAAACGTATGGACTAGGCGTTAGTACCGAAATGAAAGCCGATTTAGGAGCACTTAAAAATGAGCTTCGTTTCAATTTAATGAAAGAAGAGAACGAAGAATATTTAGAAGCGGTTCAAAATAATGATATTGTTGAAATAGCTGATGCGCTTGGAGATATGTTATATATCCTTTGCGGAACTATTTTAGAACATGGTCTTCAGCATAAAATTGAAGCCGTTTTTGATGAAATTCAACGCTCAAATATGAGTAAATTAGGCGAAGATGGAAAACCTATTTATCGCGAAGATGGAAAAGTAATGAAAGGTCCTAATTACTTTAAGCCTAACTTTTCAGATATTTTAAAATAACAAAAAAGCGATTTCAAATTTGAAATCGCTTTTTTGTTGATATGTAAATTCTTATACCTTAACTGTCCAACCAAAAGTGTCTTCGGCTAATTTATATTGAATGTTAGTCAGTTCATCTTTAAGATCTACAGCAATTGAGTGTTCCATTTTTGGCAATTCAAAATATTCATCTTTAAATGAAAATCCAACAATAGGATTGATAACAGCAGCAGTACCAGCTCCAAAAATTTCTTTTAAAGAACCATTTCTTGCAGCAGTAATTAATTCTTCAACGAGTACTGATCGAACTTCTACATTAATATTTTCTCTTCTTGCTAAATCAATTACGCTTTTACGTGTTACACCATCTAAAATACGTTCGCTAGTTGGAGCAGTATATAAGGTGTCATTAATTCTAAAAAAAACGTTCATTGTACCCGCTTCTTCTAATTTAGTATGCGTAGCATCGTCTGTCCAAATGATTTGTTGAAATCCTTTTTCGTTCGCTAATTTAGTTGGATAAAATTGAGCCGAATAATTTCCGGCAGCTTTTGCAGCACCAATTCCTCCATTAGCAGCTCTACTAAAATGTTCGGCAATAATTACTTTTACCTCGCCAGAATAGTAAGAACGTGCAGGCGATAAAATAATCATAAAGCGATATTCTTGAGAAGGAGCAGCAATAACACCGTGACCGGTAGCAATCATGAAAGGTCTAATATATAAAGTATTACCTTTTCCTTTTTTTACCCATTCTTTTTCAATTTGTAATAGCTTTTTTAATCCGTCCATAAAAACAACTTCAGGAACTTCTGGCATAGCCATTCGGGTAGCGCTTTTATTAAATCGGTCGAAATTTTCCTCTGGACGAAATAACCAAACAGCATCATCCGAATCTTTATATGCTTTCATTCCTTCAAAAATAGCTTGTCCATAATGAAAAACTTTTGCAGATGGATCTATAGTAAAAGGTGCATAAGGTTGAATTGATGGTTTTTGCCAACTACCTTCTTTGAAATCACAAATTAACATGTGGTCTGTAAAGACGTTACCAAAGTTAGGTTTTCAAAATCAACAGTGTTAATTTTTGAACTTGAAGCTAAAATAATTTCAATATCATTTAAAGTTGTTACTTCCATTTCTAAAAAAAGTAGTTTTAATAATCAGAAAATCTGATTTTTGATAAATATTTTGCAAACTTACTAAAAATTGAAGCGTTAATATTGCTTTAGATGTATAATTATTAACAAACTAAATATTTAGAGCAAGAATAGTAATTAGTAGGTTATTTTATTATTTTTTTCTTAATTCAAAACATGATTGGTTGGAATAATAAAAATAATGGTATTTTTGTTTATAAATAATTTTAAAAATGATGAAAAAAATCACCCTAGCATTGGTTGCAACAGCTATTTTTATGAGTTGTGAATCAAAAAAAGAAGTTTCTAAAGAGGAAAGCAATGTTTCATATGCAAAATTTGGAGATTCAATTTCTTCTGAAAATGCTGTGACTAATTCAGAAATGATGGAAAAATTTGCTTCTTTGAAAGAAGGCGATACCCTTTCCGTTAAGTTTAAATCCTCAATTAATGAAGTTTGTCAAAAGAAAGGTTGTTGGATGACCTTAGATTTAGCTGATGATAAAGAAGTTTTTGTAAAATTCAAAGATTATGGATTCTTCGTGCCAAAAAACGCACAAGAAAAAGAGGTTATCGTAAACGGAAAAGCGTTTGTAAGTATTGAAAGTGTTGATGTTTTGAAACATTATGCAAAAGATGCTGGAAAATCGCAAGCCTCTATAGATAGTATTACTGAGCCAAAAGTTACGTATTCATTTATGGCAGATGGCGTTTTAATTGCTAAGTAATGAAACAATTAATTCTATTATTAGGATTCTTTTTTTTGACAATTTCATGCGAAAAGAAATCCGATGAAAAGCAATCAGATAAAGAAGCTTGTGCATCTGATTCAAAGGTTAATAAAGATGGATTTGAAATGTATGAAATGTCAGAAATGGCTGCTCTTATGGAACAAATGTATGTCGATAATCAGCGTTTGAAAGAGCGAATTATCAAAGGCGATACTATTGGTAAATTTCCACAGCATTTTATAAAAATTCACCAAGCCGTAATGACTGATGAAACCGATAAAGATGCCTTTTTTAATGAACAAGCGGCAAAATTTATCAAAGCACAAGAATTAATTTATGAAGATCCTAAAAATGCCAAAGAACATTTTAATAACGGAATAGATGCATGTATCAAGTGCCACGAAGTAAAATGTGGCGGACCCATTCCGAAGATTAAAAAATTATATATCAAATAATAAAATAAAAAGGTTTGAGATGTTTCTTAAACCTTTTTTATATGCCAAAAATGAAAAGAGAAATATTAATTACCGCTGATGGTTCGACTACTATTAGAATACCCGATTGGGATGAGAATTACCATTCCAGTCACGGAGCTATTCAAGAGGCAAAGCATGTTTTTATTGCAAACGGTTTAGATTTGTTTAACAATCAGGCTGAAATTTCTATTTTGGAGATAGGATTTGGAACGGGTTTAAACGCATTTATTACTTTTTTAGAAACTCAAAACAAAGAAAAAGTAAATTATGTTGGCGTAGAAGCTTATCCAATTGCTCAAGAAGAAGTAAACCAAATGAATTATCCGTCAGAATTAAAGGCAAATTCATTTACATCTATTTTTCAAAAATTACATAATTGTGATTGGGAACAAGAGGAAACAATTGCAACTCATTTTAAGTTCACTAAAAGGCAACAATTGTTTCAAGATATAGAAGATAAAAATCAGTTTGATTTGATTTATTTTGATGCATTTGGATTTCCTTTACAGCCTGAATTATGGAGCGAACTTATTTTTAAAAAAATGTTTGATGCGTTACTGCCTAATGGCGTATTGGTAACCTACGCTTGTAGAACAAGTATAAAAAATGCTATGATTGCTTCAGGTTTTACAATTGAAAAGTTACCTGGAGCTCCTGGAAAAAGAGAAATGCTTAGAGCAACAAAAATTGTATAAAAAATTTTGTTAAATAAAAATTTAGCAAAAATTTAGCATTTTTTTTAACATATCTATTTTTTTCAACTCATTTTTTTATTTAATTTTACAACATGTTCTTATTTTTATGTTAACCTATAAAATTAAAAGATTATGCCCCGAGTAATGTTTATATACACTAAATCTATTTTGGAACGAGTTAGTTTTGACCCCAAATTATTTTGCAAGGAATTAGAAAAAGCAATCAAAAATTTACTTCCTTATGAATTAGAACAATTGCGTGAATGGCTTTTGCAATTCACAAAAGAGAAACCCGAATTAAGACAATGTTTAATTTATATTAACTAACAAAAAGTCCCGATAATTCGGGACTTTTTATTTATTAGGTTTTGGACTTATAATTTCTACATCACTAAAAGCTATTGCTCCTCTGACTACGCCAGAGATAACATCGCGTAAAGCGTTAATGATATGCATTTTTAATTCGTTTTTAGGATAAATTAAGCTGACTTCTCTTGCAGGTTTCGGGTCTTTAAAGGCTCTTAATTTAGATTTGTTTTTATCATTTAAATCCAAAGTATGCAGGTAGGGTAGTAAGGTTGTTCCCAATCCTTCATCGGCCAATTTTATTAATGTTTCAAAACTGCCACTCTCTAATTGAAAATGACTATCTGCAATATATTTATTGTTTTTACATAAATTTAAAATACCGTTTCGAAAACAATGACCATCTTGTAATAAAAGGATAGTGTCAAGATCTAAATCATCAATTGTGATTTCTTTTTTAGTAAAGCTATCATGATTTTCGGGCATGTAGGCTACAAAAGGTTCAAAATAAAGCACAATTTCTTTTAGATTTACTTCTTCTAATGGAGTTGCTGCAATAGCACAATCTAAATGGCCATTTTTTAACTTTTTGATGATTTCTTCGGTTGTTTGTTCCTCGATAATCAAATTTACCTTTGGATATTTCTTGATGAAATTATTCAAAAACATGGGAAGTAAAGTAGGCATAATAGTAGGTATAATACCTATTTTAAATTCGCCTCCAATGTAACCTTTTTGTTGGTCTACAATATCTTTAATTCGCCCCGCTTCATTTACAATATTTTTTGCCTGATTGACAATTTTTTCACCCACTTCAGTTAATAAAATGGGTTTTTTACTTCGGTCAAAAATTAATATATCTAACTCATCTTCAAGTTTTTGAATTTGCATACTTAATGTAGGTTGTGTAACAAAACACTTTTCGGCAGCAAGTGTAAAGTTTTTGTATTCAGCAACCGCTAAAACATAATGAAGCTGTGTAATGGTCATAGTATTGATAATTTTGATGCAAATATAAAAACTATCAATTAAATTTATATGTTTTCGGGTTTATATATTTTATTAATCAATTTTTAAATGTGAAGATTTACTTAAATTTAATTTACTAATCTATTTCATTCATAAATATTAATTATATTTGTGATATGAAATTTTTATGTATATTATTTTCATTTTTCTTTATTACTTTTTTGTCAACCCCTACTATTATTTGTATGATTGATAATGAAGTAGATACCTCATACTTTTATGATTTATGTGAAGAAGAGGAAGAAAATAATGTTTGCTTTGACGAAATTAAATCAGTAGCATCTTCTGGTTTAGATTTAACTAATTTCTTTTTTCATTTGACTAATTCATCAAACGTTTCAATTGAGGCTAATTTAAGTTTTACCAATTTAGCACATCAAATTTTTTCACCTCCTCCAGATATAGTATAATATACGAGTCCATCTACGCTAAATAAATAGCGTTTATTATTAATGTATTATATCTATTATATGAGTAACCATCATATTTTTTCCAATGTAAGAGGAGATCTTGCATCTGGATTAGTAGTTTTTTTAGTGGCTTTGCCTTTATGTTTAGGTATCGCTTTAGCTTCTGGCGCCCCATTGTTTTCAGGAATAGTTTCTGGAGTAATTGGTGGTATTTTAGTTGGATTTTTTAGTAATTCTGCGTTGAGTGTTACTGGTCCTGCGGCGGGTTTAACGGCAATAGTATTAACCGCCATAACAGATTTAGGGGGCTTCGATGTTTTTTTAGTAGCAGTTATATTAGCGGGTTTAATTCAAATTGGATTAGGATTTGTTCGTGCTGGAAGTTTTTCAAATTATTTTCCAACAAGCGTTATTGAAGGGATGCTTGCCGCGATTGGAATTATTATTATATTAAAACAAATACCACATGCATTTGGTCATGATGTAGATAATGAAGGTGATTTCTTTTTTATTGAAAAATCGGGTCATACTACTTTTGATACTTTAATAGAATCTATTAATTTTATTCATGGAGGAGCATTAATTATCGCACTTTTGTCTTTAGCTATTTTAATCATTTGGGATAAAGTTCCGGCTTTAAAGAAAATAAAAATGATTCCTGGTGCACTAGTTGTAGTAGTTTTGAGTATTATATTGAATGAAATATTTATTAAAACTGTATCTGTTTTAGCAATTACAACGAAAAATCATTTGGTAAATCTACCTTCATTTAATGAGATTAAGGAAGGATTTTCATTGCCAAATTTTAGTGCATTAACCAATCAAAAAGTATGGATTGTTGCTGTTACGATTGCTGCCGTAGCTTCAATTGAAACATTGTTATGTATTGAAGCAACTGATAAATTAGATCCATTTAAACGATTTACTGATACCAATCGAGAGTTAAAAGCGCAAGGTTTAGGAAATATTGTAAGTGGTTTGTTAGGTGGTTTACCTATGACTTCAGTAGTGGTGCGCTCATCTGCCAATATTAATTCTGGTGGTAGAACAAAATTAGCTACTATTTTTCATGGATTCTTACTAATTTTATTCGCACTATCTATTCCTTTTATTCTTAATAAAATTCCTTTGGCCGCTTTAGCTGCTGTGTTATTGATGGTTGGCTATAAGTTAGCAAAACCAAGTGTTTTTGTACACTTATGGAAAAACGGTTTTTCTCAATTTATTCCTTTCATAATTACCGTTGTTGCTGTTGTTGGAATAGATTTATTAAAAGGTGTTGGAATAGGGCTTGGTGTAAGTATTTTATTTATCTTGTATCAAAATTTAAAAATTGCTTATTCTTTTAAAAAGGAATCTTTCCATGATGGTGATGTAATAACTATTAAATTAGCACAAGAAGTTTCATTTTTAAATAAAGCGGCAATTAAAAGTACTTTAGGGGATATTCCAAAAGATTCAAAAGTGATTATTGATGCAACAAATACAAAATATATTGATTTTGATGTGGTAGAAATGCTAAAAGATTTTAGAAATGTAACGGCAGTAGATAAAGAAATTAATTTAACTTTGAAAGGTTTTAAAGAACAGTATAATATTGATAATACAGAGTTTAAACACGTAAAGATTAAAGAACAAAAAAATTAAATATAATTCAAATGAGCGAATTTTATAAAAAAATATTAGACAACAATAAAAAATGGGTTGAAAACAAATTAGCAATTAGCCCAGATTATTTTAAAAATTTAGCAGACGGACAAAGTCCGCCGTTATTATGGATCGGCTGTTCTGATAGTCGGGTTCCAGCAAATGAAATCATTGGTGCAGAACCTGGTGAAGTTTTTGTACACCGAAACATTGCAAATATGGTAGTGCATTCAGACATGAATATGTTAAGCGTCTTGGATTATGCCGTAAATGCCTTAAAAGTAAAGCATGTAATTGTTTGTGGACATTATGGTTGTGGTGGTGTAAAAGCAGCAATGGGTAATGATTCTATAGGTCTTATAGATAATTGGATTCGTCACATCAAAGATGTGTATCGCTTTCATCAAACAGAGTTGAACGCAATTAAAGATGAGAAAGAACGATTTAATGCATTTGTAGAAGTTAATGTAAAAGAACAAGTAC
>JAGOAL010000020.1 GCA_017983975.1 Flavobacterium sp. | reverse complement strand
GTAGTAGTTGCTCCAATACCAGTTGCACCAGTTGTTGAGTGTGTGATATTAGTTAATGTAGTTCCAATACATAAAGTGGTATTTGTCGAAGTTGGAGTAATAGTATTATTTGGTAAAACAGTTACCGTTATACTAGCTTGACTTTGACAAGCATCGTTGGATGTTATTGTATAAGTGGTTGTTTGAGTTGGAGCAGCAATAACTTTATTGTTTGGCAGAAAAGTTAAATTTGTAGTTGGAGACCATGTGATATTTGTTGATCCATGAGCAGCTAAAGTCACCGATTCGCCTATGCAAATAGGATCAATTTGGCAATTACTGTCTTGTGAACCAAAAACAATATTGCAATAGCTTTCGGCATTTAAATAATCAAAAGAAATACATTGATGGGTTCCTGGAAAAACAATAATACAATATCCCTCAACTCCTATGAGTGATTGATTGTTTGTAAAAGTCATTCCCGGACCAGCCCAAATCACTTGATAGGGTGCAGATGTGTTGATTGGAACTGGAAGACCTGATTGTCCAATACTAGCAATGGCAATTTGAGGATTAACTACAGGCGTGTCAAAACAAAATGTAAATAATCCTGCTTCAAAATTTGCTAAACTTGGGCTATTTATTGGTAAATTGAATTGTGCAGGAAAAATACTACCATTAAAAACACTTGAAGTTGAAAAAAGTCCACCAGTAGGTTTGTTAATTGTAATCGCATTTGTTCCTAAAGTAGTAGTTGCAACAGTAGCTGAAATAGTATTTAATGATCCCCAACTTAATTGACTTGGATCGCAATTTGGGTCATCTTTAGTGATGTGTAATATGGATGGATTATCAACGGTAATGGTCATTGTAGTTGTTGTAGCACATTGACCAGTTGTAGGAGTAAAAGTATAGGTAGTAGTTACTGTGTTATTTATTGCAGGAGACCAAGTTCCATTGATGCTATTTATAGAAGTTGTTGGTAAGGCTGCTAATGGAGCTCCTGAGCAAATTGGTGCTACTTGTGTAAACGTTGGAATAATGTTACTTGAACTTCCATTTTCTGCTAAACTCGCGGTGTCGTATATTTGGAAAGGAAAAGAACATGTAGCAGCTCCAACAGTGTTTGTTGTTAAATTAATGGGTAATAATGTTGTATTTCCTCCAGAAGAATTAATTGCAAATAATTGATTATTGCCACAGGGAGGTGTAACTGTTGATAAACCAAATATATTGGTGTTAGAGGCAAAAGATAAAATGACTTGACTATTGCTTAAATTATTTAAATCAATACGAACTAATTTATCGTTTATTGTAGATAATAATAATTGACCTTCAAAGAAAACAAGATCTCCTGAACTTTGCCATTGACTAGGAATATTGCCTAGATTTGAAAACACATTGGTTGTAGGATTATATTTTAAAATTGTATTTCCTGCTGCTGCATATATCATTCCATCAGGACCAGAAGTAAGGCTACTTAAAAAACTACTTCCAGAATAATTAAATGTACCTAAAAATTGACACGATCCTGAAGTATTAAATTGATATCTAAACAAATCAAAGCCTTCCGTGTAATAGACCATATTGTTAATCAAAGCAATTGAAAAAGGATCAGAAGATGCACACCTATTTAATGGAGTAGAGGTACAGCTAGAAGGGTCTATTTCAAAAGTATTTCCATTATTGTCTATGGCAATAAATTTAGTAGGATTTTGTGCAATTAAAGTTGAAAATGAAAAAGCAATAATCGTAGAAAATAATATTTTTTTAAACATCTTTTGATATAGAATTATAGTTTGAATAAATCAATTATGTAACAAATCTACGAATTCTTTAAATTAAAAATTAATTATAAGTGAGTAAAATAGAGCTAAATGAAAAAAGGCGCTAAACTGCGCCTTTAATTTATTTTATTTAGGAGGATATTGCTCTAATATCTTTGAAACAAATTCTTTGATTCGGGCATCTTTTTTTTTAGTTTTTTTTGTGAGATAACCACTTCCTTCTCCCTGCCAAACTAGTTCTTTTGTTTTTGCATCAATAATATCAATAAATAATGTGCCTTCTGGCGTAGTAGTTACATTTGAATACCCCATTCCCCAATAAGGATTCCAGCCCCATCCAAAGCCATAATTTTGGTACACATCTACTCGTTCTCTTTCTTTGGTGAAAACACTAATTAATACATCTGGATTTTCAGATTTACTGAATCCTTTAGATAGCATAACTTCATCAATTGAATGTAAAATTCTTTTTTTATCTAAATCTGAAATTTCAGCTTTATCTATACCACTTTTCAAATAAGCGTATGATTTGTAATTGGAGAAACTAACTTTTTTATCATAATCAGCATTTACTCTTACTGAACTACAAGATGATAATGCAAGAACAAAAATAATCGAAAGTAATTTTAATGTTTTCATACAAATTAATTTTAGGGTTAAAGATTCAGTTAATACAAATTTTAATTAAATAATGAATCATCAACTAAATTAGGTAAAGTAACTTTTAACAAAGGTTGTTTTTCCATTGCTCTTTGTATAGCAAAAATAGCGCCTTCGTTTCTTGCCCAACTTCTTCTAGATATGCCATTATTAACATCCCAAAACAACATAGATTCTAATCTTCTCGATGCTTCTTTAGTTCCATCAAGAAGCATGCCAAAACCTCCATTAATTACTTCGCCCCAACCTACACCGCCTCCATTATGAATAGAAACCCAAGTAGCACCTCTAAAACTATCTCCAATAACATTTTGAATAGCCATATCTGCTGTAAATCTTGAGCCATCATAGATATTTGATGTTTCTCTGTATGGTGAATCAGTACCCGACACATCATGATGGTCTCTGCCTAAAATTACCATTCCAATTTCGCCTCGAGCTATTGCTTGATTGAATGCTTCAGCAATTTTAATTCGTCCTTCGGCATCGGCATATAAAATTCTAGCTTGTGAACCCACAACTAATTTGTTTTCTTGAGCGCCTTTTATCCACTGAATATTGTCTGCCATTTGCTGTTGAATTTCAACAGGTGCGGTTTGCATCATTTCTTCTAAAACAGCACATGCAATTTCATCAGTTTTAGCTAAATCTTCAGGATTTCCTGAGGCACAAACCCAACGAAATGGTCCAAATCCATAATCAAAACACATCGGACCCATAATGTCTTGCACATAACTAGGGTATTTAAAATCAATATGATTTGTTGCCATTACATCGGCTCCTGCTCTTGAAGCTTCTAATAAAAATGCATTTCCATAATCAAAGAAATAGGTGCCTTTTTCAGTATGTTTATTAATTGCAAGCGCATGTCGTCGCAACGTTTTTTGTACTTCTTCTTTAAATTTTTCAGGTTGATTTGCCATTAAATCATTAGATTCTTCAAAAGTATAACCAATAGGGTAGTAGCCACCAGCCCAAGGATTATGTAGCGAAGTTTGATCAGAACCTAAATCAATGTGTAAATTTTCTTGATCAAATCGTTCCCAAACTTCTACGATATTACCTAAATAGGCAATCGAAACAATTTCTTTAGTATCAAGCGCTTTTTTCACTCTTGCCACTAAAAGATTAATATCTTCTACTATTTCGTGA
Source organism: Flavobacterium sp. (assembly GCA_017983975.1). Lineage (GTDB taxonomy): Bacteria > Bacteroidota > Bacteroidia > Flavobacteriales > Flavobacteriaceae > Flavobacterium. The sequence continues at coordinate 29,960 of JAGOAL010000020.1, read as the reverse complement.
ATCCAGCCTTGTTCGTGTCTTATTTTAGTGATTTTCGGATTGACTTCGGCACAAACCGTAACACATCCCGCAATAGTTCCAGCTTTTGGTTGGGCACCACTCATACCGCCTAATCCAGAAGTAACAAATAAACCGCCACTCGGTGATTTTTTAATTTTTCTAAAGCCATTTAGAACCGTAATAGTTGTACCATGCACAATTCCTTGCGGACCAATGTACATATAACTTCCTGCAGTCATTTGACCATATTGTGAAACGCCTAACGCGTTAAATTTTTCCCAATCATCTGGTTTTGAATAATTTGGAATCATCATGCCATTTGTAACAACAACTCTTGGTGCTTCTTTGTGAGAAGGGAATAATCCCATCGGATGACCAGAATACATAGATAGCGTTTGTTCATCTGTCATTTCAGACAAATATTTCATGGTGAGTCTATATTGCGCCCAATTTTGAAAAACCGCACCATTTCCTCCATAAGTAATTAATTCATGCGGATGTTGCGCTACAGCATAATCCAAATTGTTTTGAATCATCAACATAATGGCTTTTGCCTGTTCAGAATTTCCTGGATAGTCTGAAATAGGTCTTGCTTTCATTTCGTAGGCAGGTCGTAAACGATACATATAAATTCGACCATATTGCTCTAATTCGGCTTTAAATTCAGGGAGTAATGTGGCATGATGTTTGGCATCAAAATAGCGCAAAGCATTTTTTAAAGCTAATTTTTTTTCTTCTGTTGAAAGAATTTCTTTTCGCTTAGGTGCATGATTTATGGTTGTATCATAAGTTTTTGGTTGCGGCAATACTGCTGGAATACCTTCTGCTATTTGTTCTTGAAATGTCATTTTTTCAGATTTTTGATTTTCAGATTTTTGATTTTCAGATGGTAAGGTCTGAATATCTTTAATCTATTTTCTTATTTCTTATTTGTTCCTGTTTTTTTATCAAAGCCATAGGGGCAATGTCGGCATCCGCTTTTACAGCAATAGCCTTTTTTTAAATGGTATTTTTCGGTAAAACATTTATAGCCTTCGGGAGTATAATAAAAATCTTCTCCTTCTTTTAAATTATTTGGATCTATTTTATTGTTCATAGCTACAAATTTAGGAACTTTGCAGCAAATGATTGTATTAGTTTTTAAATATTTACATGACGAAACAATTATTTTTATGTATGAGATCAAGTAACCAAAAAATACCGATTCATTTTCCCAATGGAATTGAGCTTTTTATCAAAAGAGAAGATTTGTTGCATCCTGTAATTTCTGGAAATAAATTCCGAAAATTAAAATATAATTTAGCCGAAGCAAATCGATTAGGATATAAAAAATTACTCACTTTTGGCGGGGCTTTTTCAAATCATATTGTTGCGGTTGCTGGTGCTGGAAAAGAATTTGGTTTTGAAACCATTGGAATTATTCGGGGTGAAGAATTAATGGATAAAATTGAAGAAAATCCATCATTACAATTTGCTCATGAACACGGAATGCAATTTCATTTTATAGATCGAACAAGCTATCGTGATAAAACAGCACCCGAATTTTTATCGAAATTAGAACAGATGTTTGGTTCGTTTTACCTTATTCCAGAAGGCGGAACGAATGATTTAGCGATAAAAGGCTGCGAAGAAATTTTAACTTCTGAAGACAAAAGTGAATTTTCTCACATTTGTTGTGCCATAGGAACTGGAGGTACTATTTCTGGAATTATTAACTCGTCAAGCGAAAACCAACAAATTATTGGATTTTCTTCGCTAAAAGGTGATTTTTTATCTGAGGTAATTTGTAATTTTGTGCAGAAAAAAAATTGGAACGTAAATTGCAACTATCATTTTGGAGGATATGGAAAAGTTTCAGAGGAACTGATTGATTTTTTGAACCAATTTTATCAAGAAACCAAAATTCCTTTAGATCCTGTTTATACCGGAAAAATGATGTTTGGGATAATTGATTTAATTCAGAACAATTATTTTCCGCCTCATTCAAAAATTCTCGCAATTCACACTGGTGGATTACAGGGAATTACAGGAATGAATCAAGTTTTACAAGCAAAAAATAAAAAAATAATACAGTATAATGATTAAAAAAATTAGCCTACTTTTTCTTGTTTTCTTAATGTTAAGTTGTACAAGTTCAAGATCTGTTGTAAGAACTACTTCGAAAACAAAAACAACAACTGCCAAGAAAAAAGTAGTTTCAACAACAGATACCAAGCAAACTAAATCTCCAATTGAATCGAACCAAAAAAACAATAACGGTGATGAAATTCAATTACAAGCAACTTCAAATGTAAGAACCTATGAAGAGGAAATTAAGCTTTATGTTGCTAATTTCAATGAGATTGCAAAAAACAACATGAAAACGCACGGCATTCCGGCAAGTATAATTTTAGCGCAAGGAATATTAGAATCGGGAGCAGGAAAAGGTAAATTAGCACAATCTGCTAACAATCATTTCGGAATTAAATGCCACAAGGGTTGGACAGGTGATAGCGTAAAACACGATGACGATGCCGAACAAGAGTGTTTCCGAAAATATGCGCAAGCTTCAGAATCATATAAAGATCATTCCATATTTTTAACAACTCGAACCCGGTATGCCAATTTGTTTAAATTAGATAAAGGCGATTATCAATCCTGGGCTAGAGGATTAAAAGCGGCAGGTTATGCTACCGATGTAAAATATCCCGATAAATTAATTGGATTAATTGAACGTTTCGAGTTGTATAAATACGATAATGAGGTGTTGGACCGAAATTATGTTCCTGTCAAAAAAGATCCTGTATTGGAAATTTCTGAAGGATATTATACCATTCAGCAAGGCGATACGCTGTATTCGTTGTCAAAAAAGTTCAATCAATCGGTGGAAGATTTAAAAAAGATGAATAATCTTGTAGATAATACCATTTCAATAGGTCAAAAAATAAAAATAAAATAATGTTATACAAAAGAAGTAGCGAATTATTTGTTGAAGCCAATAAAGTAATTCCAGGTGGTGTAAATTCTCCTGTAAGAGCATTTAAAGGAGTTGGGGGAACGCCAATTTTTGTAAAAGAAGCAAAGGGCGCCTATTTATATGATGAAGACGGAAATAGGTTGATTGATTATATCAATTCTTGGGGTCCAATGATTTTAGGTCATGCCTATGAACCTGTTGTTAATGCAGTTATTGAAAAAGCAAAAAAAGGAACTTCTTTTGGGATGCCTACCGAATTAGAGACACAAATAGCTCAATTGGCCATTTCAATGGTGCCTAATATTGATAAAATTCGTTTTGTAAATTCGGGTACAGAAGCTTGTATGAGTGCTATTCGTTTGGCAAGAGGATTTACAAAGCGCGATAAAATAATTAAATTTTCAGGTTGTTATCACGGTCATTCGGATTCTTTTTTAATCGCTGCAGGAAGCGGATTGAGTACGTTCGGTGTGCCAAATAGTCCCGGAGTTACAGCAGGAACAGCAAAAGATACGTTGTTAGCAAATTACAATGATATCGAAAATGTCAAAGCTTTATTTGAATCAAACAAGAATGAAATTGCTGCAATTATTGTAGAACCTGTTGCGGGAAATATGGGGTGTATTCCTCCAAAAAGTGGTTTTTTAGAAGATTTAAGGACTATTTGTTCTGAAAACGGAACCTTGCTTATTTTTGATGAAGTAATGACTGGATTTCGTCTAGCAAAAGGTGGTGTTCAAGAATTATACGGAATTAAAGCTGATATCGTTTGTTTTGGAAAAGTGATAGGTGGAGGTTTGCCAGTAGGAGCTTTTGCTGCTCGCGAAGAAATTATGAATTATTTAGCACCACTTGGTCCAGTATATCAAGCAGGAACTTTATCAGGAAATCCGTTGGCTATGGCAGCCGGATTAGAAATGCTTAAAGCATTAAATGCAGATGCTGAAATTTTTAATCGATTGGCTGAAAAAACAGCCAATTTAGAAAACGGAATTAAAAAAGTTTTATCGGAAGCAAATGTTATCCATACAATAAATAGGGTAGGATCAATGATTTCAGTTCATTTTGACGCAAATCCTGTCTATGATTTTGCAACGGCTAAAAACGGAGATAATGATACATTTAAGAAGTTTTTTCACGGTTTACTAAAGCGAGGCGTATATATTGCCCCTTCGGCTTACGAAACTTGGTTTATCACTGATGCTTTAACGTATGAAGATTTAGATTTTACAATTAAAGCAATTGCAGAAACAGCAAAAGAATTATAAAAAAATGTCCCAATTCGGGACATTTTTTTAATATAATAAATCGTTAAATAAAACTTTCTCTTTTTTTACTTTTGAAAACTGTTCAGAAGTTAAAACACCTTTCAATTTATCTTCTATAGTAGCAGCAACATCTTCTTTTCTTTCAGGATATTTTAATACAGTTTCATGTTTATAAATTAATAATCCATTAATTATAATTACAATTTCATTATCAAGTTCAATAAAATTTACTAGTGTATTTAATTCTTTTTTAGCTAAAACAAGAGGATCTTTTTTATCAGATTCTTGAGCAGAAACGCTGCAAGTAAAGGCAAAAAACAAAACAAATACTGCAAATATATTTTTCATCATTCTTAAATTTAAATTTAGTTTTCCAAATCTAATATTTTTTTTTGGATAACCAAAAAAGAAGTAAAACTATTCTTCAATTTTTTGAGTCGCTTTTCTTTTTTCTTTACTGTTTTTTCTTTTTTGGTTCAAATTTTTAGTTCTATTTTCTTGATTTTGTTCCCATTTTTGAAATTGCTCTGGTTTTAGAATTTTTTTCAGTTGTGCTTTATGTTTTATTTTATCATCTAGCATTTTACTTTTCATTTCAAATCGCTCATCTGAAGTTGGTTTTTGACCTTTTGCCATTTTCTCTTTTAATGCCATCTTTTTTGCCTCTCTTTTTTTGGCATTTTCTAATAGAATTTTTCTTATCTCTTTTTGTTGATTAGCATCAAGATCTAAATCTAAGGTCATTTTTTTGACTTGCAATTCTGTTTGTTGTTCTGGACTTAATTTGCTTTTTTCTTGAGCAAATGATAGCGATGAAATTACTAAAACGATGGTTACAATTAATTTTTTCATAGGTTCTTTTTATTTAAGGGTTTGATAATAAGACTCACCTTTTTTAAAAAGGTTTAATTCTAAATTAATAATAGTTTTTTATATTATTTAAAGAAAACCATTTGTATATTTGCAGGGTGAAAAATTTAGTCGTTTTAATCGCTTTTTTTATGCTGGCAAAGCCAGCCATTCCTTTTTTGGAATATGTTATTAATTATGACTATATTGTAAAAGAGCTTTGTGAAAACAAGGAAAAACCTGCGCTTAAATGTAATGGTAAATGTCACTTGGCGAAGCAATTAGCAAAAGCATCTGAAGAAGAGAAATCAAATTCTTCCGACAAAAAACAAAACGTTAAGCAAGAAATTGAAACTATGTTTTGTGTTGATTTTAAAGCAATAACTTTTGCTAAACAACCAGTTTTCACAAACAAAAATATAGATTCTAATTATCAGAATTTATATGCTTCAACCGCAATACAGTCCATCTTTCATCCGCCCACATTTTTAGTTTAATTTTTTTTTAAATCGATTCAAAACAATAGAACCGATTAGGATACTTATGTCCATTCTGCTTAAAAAATCACTTTTTTAAGTATACCCAATTATATAAAAAATTTAAAACTAAAAATTTTCAAAAAATGAAATTTCAATTAAAAAATATAGTAGCTGTAATGGCTTTAACTTTAGCATTCACTTCATGTTCAGACGATGAAAACAAGGAAATTACAGGTCAAGGCAACTTAAAATTAGAATTTGATAACGTATACGGAAGTAATAATTTAGCATTCAATACGCCATATACTAACTCAAATGGAGAAGTGGTAAAAATAAACAATGCCATTTATATTATAAGCAATATTGTGTTAACTAAAACAGATGGTTCAACTTATACCGTACCAAAATCTCAAAGTTATTTCTTTGTAAACGAGGCAAATGCTGCGAGTAAAATTCTTAATTTACCAAATATTCCAGCAGGAAATTACAACAAAGTTACTTTTGGAGTGGGCGTAGATCAGGCACAATTTGATGCAGGAGCAAGTGGTCAAAACGGAATGTGGGAAATAGCGCAAGGATTAGGCATGACATGGTCTTGGGCTGCAGGATATAAGTTTGTTAAATTAGAAGGAACTGTAACTTCAACCTCTCACGCTAATGCTAATTTTAGAGTGCATACAGGTAAAACAGGAACTATTTACAATTATTCAGAAGTTACGCTTAATTTACCAGACAATGCGTTAGTAAGAACAAACATTACACCACAAGTACACATTATGGCCAATTTGAAAAAAGTAATCGATGGTACTACAGTAATCAATTTTGAAGAAGCTTTAGACGTCATGGGCGGTACTAAAGTACAAAACATTTCAAGAGACAATGTACCTACACTTTTTGAAGTAGAACACGTTCACAACGATTAATTTTAGGAGAAGCTAATCCAGCTGTACATTTCAAGTCCGCAGGAAAAACAAATATTTTGTAAGCTAAAAAACAGGCTTCTTTGGTCGCCATTTTTTAACAACAAAATCAATTTGTTTTTCCTTTACGGGCTTTTCATTCCCATCTGGGCTAAAACATAGCGTTATGCAAACAAAATATTTTATGCTGTTGGTAATTGGACTTTTATTCAGTTGCACATCAAACGATTCATCAGAATATCAAAATATTCCAATAGATTATCAAGTGCCCTCAAATTTCCCTCCATTAGCCTATAATATGGCCGATAATCCTTTAACCGAAAAAGGATTTGAATTGGGAAAAAAAATATTTTATGATGGTCGTTTGGCTTCAGACGGAGTTGTGTCTTGTGGCTTTTGTCACATTCAAGAAGATGCTTTTACACACCACGGACACACGTTTAGTCATGGTGTTGGCGATGGAGTAGGTGTGCGTAATGCACCACCTATTCAAAACATGGCCTATCAAACCCAATTTTTTTGGGACGGAGCTGCCGATCATATCGAATTATTGTCAATGGCACCTATTTCAAACGAATTAGAAATGAACGGTAATATCATTTACATCATCAATATGATGAAGAACGATTCAGGCTATAAAAAATTATATAAACAAGCGTTTACAAATGGTGAAATAAATTCCGAAAACATGCTAAAAGCCTTAGCGCAATTCATGACGGTACTCACATCATCTAATTCCCGTTTTGATAAGTATAAAAGAAACGAGTCGGGTGGTACATTAACACCTCAAGAATTAGCTGGTTATTCGGTTTTCAATCAAAAATGTGCTTCTTGTCATGCTACTGATATATTTACTGATAATTCGTTTAGAAATAACGGATTACCAATAAATCCTTCAATTAATGATAAAGGAAGGCACCGAGTAACAGGATTTGACGAGGATAAATATAAATTCAAAGTTCCGAGTTTGCGAAATATTGAAAAAACAGCACCTTACATGCACGACGGACGTTTTTATACACTAGAAGCCGTTTTAGATCATTATGCTTCAGGAGTTGCTCAAACCCAAAACTTAGATGTAAGTTTAAATAATTCAGGAACATTAGGAATTCCACTAAGCCAAACCGAAAAAACGCAGTTAATAGCTTTTTTAAAGACGCTAACTGATACTGAATTTTTAACTAATCCAAAATTTGCCGAATTTTAAAATGAAAAAATATATCATCATTTTCCTATTGATTTTTCAATATGGATTTACAACCGAAAATGACAGTTTGTCAACAATTAACCCATTTTTAAAACTACCTCAATTTTCCAATACTCTTTTAGAGGATTGCGATGCTTGTGGTTGTTCGGCAAGTGGCGGAAGTATGGGATTTGCTTCCATGTTAAACACAAATTTCATCGGAATACGGTATTTTAATCAATCATACAAAAGTACTGACGGATTGTATTCAAATTCGCCCTGGTATACTGAAAATTTCAACACTATTCAAGTATGGGCTCGCTTTCCGGTGGTTAAAAATTTTCAAGTTTCTGCATTATTGCCCTATCATTTTCACAATCGAGAAACAGCCAGTGGAAAACAATCTATTTCAGGAGTTGGAGACGCTACCGTTTTAGGAATGTATAAAATATATCAAACCCACAAAGACAGTACAGTTTTAGTTCATACTTTGCAATTAGGAGGGGGTGTAAAAATTCCATTTGGAAAATTTGACCAAGCTAATAATGGAAGTGTTAATCCAAGTTACCAAGTAGGAACGGGTAGTTGGGATTTTTTATTCGCAACAGAATATGTTGTGAAAAGAAAACAATTTGGACTAAATACCATGTTGAATTATGTAATCAAAACCGAAAATGAAAAACAGTATCGTTTCGGGAACCAATTCAATTATGCAACAACTTTTTTTTACTTATATGAAAAAGATAAGTATTCTATTGCGCCACAACTAGGTTTTGCAGGAGAAGTGTATGAAAACAATTATCAGTTAGGACAAAAAGTGCGCAATACAGCTGGCGATATTTTTATGGGAAAATTAGGTTTTGAAATAGGGAAAGATAAATTTTCACTGGGTGCAAATGTGATGCTACCTATTCAACAAAATTTAACAGGTGGCAATGTAGAAGCTAATTACCGCTGGAGTTTAAATTTAAATTATAGTTTATAAAAAAGGGACTCAATTGAGTCCCTTTTATTTATTTTCCTAAATATTCTGCAATTTTATTTTCGCCATCGACTGTAATTTTCATCAAGCCATGTTTGCTAATGCCTTTGCTGGCAGCATCCCATTTTTTTCCGCTTAAATCAGCTTTTATTTTTAAGTCGCCAATTGAAATACCTTCGTTTGCTTTTAAAATTTCAATGATGTGTTTTTCATCTTCGGTTAATTCAGGCCCTTTCTTCTCTGGTCGCATTTGAGGGAAAAACAATACTTCTTGAATTGATGGATTATTAGTTAAAAACATGATTAATCGGTCCATTCCAATTCCTAAACCCGAAGTTGGAGGCATTCCATATTCTAAAGCGCGTAAGAAATCTTCGTCAATTATTCCATTGGCTTCATCATCACCTTTTTCGGCTAAAGCCATTTGCGCTTCAAAACGCTCGCGTTGATCAATTGGGTCATTTAATTCTGAATACGCATTCGCAATTTCTTTTCCACAAACCATTAATTCAAAACGCTCGGTTAAATCTGGATTATCTCGGTGTGATTTACACAAAGGCGACATTTCTTTTGGATAATCGGTAATAAATGTTGGTTGAATAAAGTTGCCTTCGCATTTCTCTCCAAAAATTTCATCAATTAACTTTCCTTTACCCATGGTATCATTTACTTCAATTCCCATCGATTTTGCAGCTTTACGCAATTCATCTTCCGATTTTCCTGTAATGTCAAAACCGGTAAATTGTTTGATAGCATCAGTCATCGTTACTCTTGCGTAAGGTGCTTTGAAGTTTACTTTATGTTCGCCAAAAGTAGCTTCGGTAGTTCCGTTTACTTGTAAAGCGCAATATTCTAGTAAATTTTCGGTCATATTCATCATCCAGTTGTAGTCTTTGTAAGCTACATAAATTTCCATGGCGGTAAATTCTGGATTGTGGGTTCTGTCCATTCCTTCGTTACGGAAGTTTTTCGAAAATTCGTAAACACCATCAAATCCACCAACAATTAATCTTTTCAAATATAATTCGTTAGCAATTCGCATATATAAAGGAATATCTAAACTATTATGATGCGTTATAAAAGGACGAGCAGCTGCACCTCCTGGAATTGATTGTAAAACTGGAGTTTCGACTTCCATGTAACCTGCTTCATTGAAAAACGTTCGCATAGCGTTGAACAGTTTTGTTCGCTTCATGAAAACTTCTTTCACTTGCGGATTCACTACTAAATCAACATAACGCATTCGATAACGTAATTCTGGGTCAGTAAAGGCATCAAACACATTTCCTTCTTCATCAGTTTTTGGTAATGGTAGTGGTTTCAATGTTTTGCTCAACATTTTAAAATCATCCACACGAACGCACATCGCGCCGACTTTAGTCATAAACAATTCGCCTTCAATTCCAATAAAATCACCTAAATCGGTTAGTTTTTTGAAGACTTGGTTATAAAGAGTTTTGTCTTCGCATTCACAAAGCACATCGCGATTAAAATACAACTGAATTCTGCCTTCGCTATCTTGCAATTCAGCAAACGAAGCTTTCCCTTGATCACGAACACTCATTAAACGACCTGCTAAAATAACTTTCTTGCCTTCTTCAAAATTTTCCTTCACTTGTTTTGAAGTTTGATTTACAGGAAATAAATCTGCAGGATAAGGGTTAATGCCTAATTCGCGTAAAGCGTTTAGTTTGTCTCTTCTAATGATTTCTTGTTCCGAAAGTTGCATAGTATTGTATTTTAACGTGCAAAGATAATTTATTTTGTTTCAAGTTCAAAGTTTCAAGTTTCATCTTCCAAGTTCCATCATCAAAAAACTATTTGTATCTTTGTGAAACTTTTTCTAAACACAATTTTTGGTATTATGAACAAAAAAGTCCAACTGCAAGACTTAGGCAATAAAGATTATAAAGAGACTTGGGATTATCAAGAATCATTGTTCAAAGAAATAGTGGATATCAAAATTCAAAATAGAAAAGATAACTCTCAACTCCCAACTCCTAACTTTCTACTTTATGTAGAGCATCCGCATGTATATACTTTAGGAAAAAGCGGTGATGTGTCTAACTTATTATTGTCTGAAAAACAATTAGCAGCAAAAGGAGCAACCTTTTATAAAATAAATAGGGGAGGCGATATTACGTATCACGGACCAGGACAAATTGTGGGTTATCCTATTTTAGATTTGGAAAATTTTTTTACCGATATTCATAAATATTTACGATTCTTAGAAGAAGCTATTATTTTAACTTTAGCAGAATATGGTTTACACGGAACACGAAGCGATGGAGAAACAGGAGTTTGGTTTGATGTAGGCACGCCATTTGCCAGAAAAATTTGTGCTATGGGGGTTCGTGCATCACGCTGGGTAACTATGCATGGCTTTGCTTTAAATGTGAATGCCGATTTAGGTTATTTTGATAATATTATTCCTTGTGGTATAAAAGGAAAAGCAGTTACTTCTATGCATGTTGAATTAGGAAAAGAAATTAACGAACAAGAAGTAAAAGTAAAAATTCTGAAACATTTAGAGTTTTTGTTCGAAGCTGAGATTTTTATTTCTAAAATCTAAAATCATAAGTCTTCAATCATAAATCTAAAGCCAGCTGTTCCGGCAATAATCGAAAACTCATTCGATGGTATTTGCAAGGGCCATATTTTTTGATGGCTTCCCGATGATCCTTTGTTGGATAACCTTTGTTTTTATTCCAATTGTACATAGGGAATTCTTCATGAATCATATCCATATATTCGTCTCTGTACGTTTTTGCTAAAATAGACGCAGCAGCAATACTCAAAAATTTACTATCACCTTTTATTATGCTTGTGCTCGGAATTGATTTTAATACTTCAATTTCATCAGGCGTAAAAATTCTTCCTGTTTTTTGTTTCATGCCTAATTTTCCATTCAGTGGGCGATTTCCATCTACTATTATATAGTTTGGTAACGGATTAAGTTGTAAAACGGATTCCTGCATGGCTTTCATAGATGCATTTAGAATATTAATTTCATCAATTTCTATACTATATATATGAGTAACGGCATAAGAAATTGATTTAGCCTCTAATATTGGTTTTAATAAAGTTCGTGTTTTTTCAGAAAGTTGCTTGGAATCGTTAAGTAACTCATGTTCAAAGGTGTCGGGTAAAAGTACAGCAGCAGCAGTAACCGGTCCTGCAAGACAACCTCTACCGGCTTCATCGGTTCCACACTCCCATTTTAAATTGCTATAACGTTTAGTTAACATTCTTTTTTTTGACAAAAATATAATTTTTATAGTTACTTCTTTGAGATATATTTATGTTTATAATCAGATTGTTCTGTATAATGTTTTTTTTTATCCAAAACTTTAACATAAATAAATTTGTAATATTCTGTAGTAATATTTGTTTATTTAAGAAATAATTAAGAAGTTTGCGGAATAACTAACTCAAATAAATTTAATATGAGATCGAAGTTCAAATGGATTTTTACGCTTTTATTAGCGTTTACAATGCAGTTTTCGTTCGCGCAAGAGAAAACTGTTACAGGTGTGGTTTCTGACGAACTAGGACCTGTTCCCGGTGCAAACGTTGTTGTTAAAGGTACAAAACGTGGTACAGCAACGGATTTTGATGGTAATTATTCCATCAGTGTAAAACAAGGTGAAGTATTAGTTGTGTCTTACGCAGGTAAGAAATCAGCTAATATTACAGTTGGAGCTGCAAATTCTTACAATGTTACTTTGGTAGCAGACGTGGAAGAATTGAGAGTTGTTGAGGTAACTGGTGTTCTTGGTATCAAGAAAAAACAAGACGCAATTACTTCATCAAATCAAGTGGTTGGGGCTAAAGAGTTAACTCAAGCTGCCAATCCAAACGTTGTTCAGTCTTTGGCTGGAAAAGTTTCTGGATTGCAAATTAACACTACTAATAATGGTGTAAATGCAACAACAAGTATTGTTTTACGTGGTACTAGATCTATTTCTGGTAGTAACGAGGCTTTAGTAGTAATTGATAATGTTATCTCTACTGCTAATGTATTACAATCAATTGCTCCTGAGTTAATTGAATCTACTAACGTTATCAAAGGGATGCAAGGTGCAGCTCTTTATGGTGAGCAAGGTAGAAATGGTGTAATTGTTGTTTCAACTAAAAAAGGTGCTAAAAGTGGTAAATTAAGAATTTCATTAAATTCTTCTATTGACTTTGAAGAAGTAGCTTATTTACCAGTTAGACAACAACGTTACGGTCAAGGTTGGAACGGTCAACACGTATCTTATGAGAATGGTGGTTGGGGTGCTGAAATGGACGGTGTAGTTAGACCGGTTGGTTTAGCGCAAGCTGATGGGACGTATATTATGGCTCCATATTCTCCAATCAAAGACAATATTAAACAATTCTTTCAAACAGGAACATTGTTTCAAAATGGTATCTCTTTAAGTGGTGGTACTTTAAAAGATGGTTATGTGTTATTATCTGCTAATAAACAAAATACAGCATTCGTAGTAGAAGGTGATTTATTAGATAGAAGTTCTTTCTTATTCAGAGCTGGTAAAGAGTTTGGTAAATGGACTATTGAAGGTAATGCAAATTACATTTCTTCTAGAACAGAAACTACTTCTTCTGACTTGTTTACAGATTTATTACAAACGGCTACTAACATTCCAGTAGAGCGTTTTGAAAAATCTGGTCAAGAAGGTCACTGGACTTCATACTATAACAACCCGTTTTGGTTGAGAGATAATGTTAGAAATTTGAATAGATCTGATTTTGTGAATTTAATTGGTACCTTAAACTACAAATTAAATGACCATATCAATTTTAACTATACAGCAAACGTTCAAGTTTCTCAGGCTAATGGCTTGTCTTATACTAATGGATATGTTGATTTATTAAAAGTTGGAGGTGGGGATAATACAACTGTTTCTAAATTTGATGCTTCAAATTCTAGTGCAAGAAATTTCTATGGTGATTTCTTAGTAAATTTTGACTATATGTTAACAGACAAAGTTTCTTTAAAAGCTAACATTGGTAACAACATTCAAGATAGAATGTCTCAGTTTACATCTGTAGGTGGAGATAATTTAACGGTTCCTGGATTATATAATATTTCTAATATCACTGGAGACCCTAGAAGAGATAATGGTTATACAAGATCAAGACGTTATTCTTTCTTTGCTAATGTGGATTTAGGATATGAAGATTATTTATTCTTAAACGTAACAGGTCGTAATGACTGGAATTCAACTTTTACAGGTGGTGAAAAAGATAATTATTTCTATCCATCTGCAGGTATCTCATTTATTCCTACAAAAGCAATTGATGCTTTAAAAGAGAATAAAATATTAAACTATGCTAAAGTAATGGCGAGTTATGTAAAAGTTGGTAATGCTTCTAGTTTAGGTGCTTACGGATTAAATAGCTTATATTCAACGGCTAGTGGTTATCCATTTGGTTCTTTAAGTTCATTTGCTCCAGATCAAAGCCCTACTAACCCTGCTTTATCTCCAGAGTTTTTAACAACTACTGAATTAGGTTTAAATTTAGGATTCTTAAATGATAGAATTACATTAGATGCGTCTATGTATACAACAAAAACAACGGATTTAATTACTAATCAATCTACTTCTGCTGCTTCTGGAGTTTCTACATTATTAACTAATTTAGGAGAGGCTACAACAACAGGTTATGAGATTGATCTAGGATTTACACCTATTAAAGCATCTGATTTTGGTGATTTAGGATTGAAATGGGAAAATCGTTTAGCGTATTCTCACAACAAGACTATTGTTGATAAAGTTTCTGATACTGCAAATGAAATTGCATTGGTTAACTTTACAGGTACTGGTGTAGGTATTTTTGCTACAGAAGGTGAAGAGTTTCCATTAATCAAAGGTATCGGATATCAAAGAGATGATCAAGGTAGAGTTTTGATTGATCCAGTTTCTGGAAATCCACTTAGAACTAATGAGTACATCAAATTAGGTAAAGCTACACCAGATTATATCATTAACTATAATACAGCTGTTGAATTCAAAGGATTCCGTTTAGCTGCAGTTATGGATTATAGAACAGGTCACCAATTTTGGTCAGGTACTAAAGACTGGTTATCATGGTCTGGTCACTTATATGAGTCAGCTGAAAACGGAAGAAGTGGATTTATTTTCCCTAATTCTGCAATTCAAACTGCTCCAGGTGTTTACACAGAAAACACAAGTGTAGTTACGGGTGGTTCAACGTATACAAGTTACTTAAACTACTTCTCTAATGAGTATAGAGCAGTTGTTGAAAACTTCGTTTTAGATGCTACAGCTTTTAAAGTAAGAGAATTATCTTTAAGTTATACAATTCCTACTAAAACTATTGAGAAAACTGGTTTAACATCTTTACGTGTAGGTGTTAATGCAAGAAATCCTTTCATTGTATTACCTGAAGAGAATAGAAGTTATTCTGATCCAGAGCAATCTAGATCTTCTGGAAATGATAAAGGTTTAGCAGTTACTGGTCAATACCCAGCTACTAGAACTTTTGGTTTCTCACTTAATGCTTCATTTTAATTAAATTAGATATGAAAAAAATAAAATTTCTATTGCCTTTAATAGCATTTACGCTATTTTCGTGCGACAATTACTTAGATGTAAATGAATCTCCAAATGATCCAAATGCATCTTTAATTACACCAAATTTATCAATCTCTGCAGCTCAAACTGGATCTTATTCAGTTTTAGTTAGAAGAATGAATGAATTAGGAAATGTATTTATGAACAACTGGGGTGCAAACGTAAACTCTTTTACAGGTGGTTATGCTGAAGAATTCGGTGTTACTATGAGTAATAATTTTTATGAAGATATTTGGAACAGTTTGTACAGAAATACGTATGAATTTACAAACATTATCAATTATCCATCAAGTAACTATGATAAACATAAAGCAATTGCTAAAATTATGAAATCGTTTTATTTTCAATATTTAGTGGATTTATATGGTGATGTACCTTATTTTCAAGCACATCAAGGGGCTAACAATGTGAACCCTGCTTATGATGATGATCAAGCTATTTATAGAGATTTGATTGTTCAATTAGACAGTGCAATTGACATGATTGATAATGCACCTGCAACGACTGTTGCTGTTGGTTCAGAAGATGTTATGTTAGCTGGAAATATGGATGCATGGAAAAAATTCGCAAATACTTTAAAATTAAGAATTTTATTGCGTCAGTCTACTAAAGGTTCAACTAATGGAGCAACAACAACTGATGCTGCTACACTTACCTATTTGACTGCACAATTTGCAACTTTAGATAATAATTTTGTGGATAGAAATATCACTATCAATCCTGGGTATTCTAATGCAAAAGATGCACAACAAAATCCATGGATGAATTTAATGGCAAATTTAACGGAGACAGGTTCTACTACGACCCCAACATTATCTTACCGTTCTACTTACAATTTTAGAAGAGCTTCTTCTTTTATTGCAGGTCAATTGAACAATAATCCATTAGATCCAAGACGTGGAAGACTATTTGGTTTAGTTAGTGGTTCTGTAGTGGGTGTTACTCAAGGTGATGCTTCTCAACCATCAGGTACTGCACCATTAAGTTTATCTCCGCTTGGACCTGGATTAGTGATTAAATCATCACAAGATGGATATGTAATGTTGTTAGCAGAAAGTTTATTATTACAAGCTGAAGCGGCACAAAGAGGTTTTATTCCAGGTGGTCCTGCTGCTGCACAAGCATTTTTTAATGCAGCTATTACTGCTTCTATGTCGCATTTAGGTGCTACAGTGGGTACGTATATAGCTGATGTGAATGCTGTTGATGGAAAAGGATATACTGCTAGTGCTAACAAGTACCAAGCAATTATGTATCAAAAATCAATTGCTTTGAACGGTACAAATGGTGTTGAAGCATGGATTGAATACACTAGAACTGGTTTTATTAACAATATTCCAATGCCAATGGGATCTACATCAGGTAGAAAACCGTTGCGTTTAATGTATCCTACATCTGAATTAGCTAGTAATTCAGCTAATGTTCCAGCACAATCAATTGCTGATGCATTTAATGTTGGGCCATTTTGGAAATAATTATTAACAAGTTAAAATTATATAATATGAAAAAGTTAATGACATTGATGATTGTTGCGGCTTCGTTCTTATCATGTTCAGATGATGGGATTAGAACAGAGCAAGATTTATCTAATGGACCTAAGGTAGTAGGTTTTGCTGCTGGTGTAGCAACCGTTCCTTATTTTTCTGATCAAGGTACTGTTCTTAGAAAGTTTCCTATGAACTTAATAGGTAATGCTAATGGTCAAGTTTCTTCGTCTGATATTCAAGTATCATATACAATTGATCCTGCTTCAACTGCTGTTGCTGGTAGAGAATACAGTATGGTAGATACTACAGGTAAAATTACGATTCCTGCAGGAACTACTTTTGGTCAGTTTCCATTAAATGTGAATACAGGTCAATTTAGTCCAACAGTTAAAACACAATTAATTTTAAATTTGACTACTTCAACACCAGGTTCTATTGTTGGTGATCAGTATAAACAATTAAAAATTGTTTTTGTAGGATGTTTATCTCAAATTCAAGGTAATTACAATTTAGCTTTAACTCAAGGCGCATCTGCTTGGGCTTTTACAAATGAGGTAGTTACTGTTACGGGTGTAAATCAATTTAGAACGCGTCATGTTGGTCCATATGGATATCTTGTTGATGCAAATATTAATCCTCCTGGTTATGAGTTTGTTGATGTTTGTGGTGAGATTGCTTTACTTGCAGATCAAACTTTAGGAGCTTATTCTAATAAGGTTTATGGTATTGGCGCTTATGGAACAGGTATTGATGGTAGAGTTACTTCAACAACTCGTTTTGAAGTAAAACACAATATTGCTTTTGCTGCTGGTGATCGTACCTATAATTATGTTTATACACGTCGATAATTAAATTATTTAAAAATGAGAAAAATAAATTTTAAATACATCGTAGCTGTTGCAGCATTAGGTTTTTTTACCTCTTGTGAGCCAGACAACGATACGACTAATGCAAGAGGTGTTAAACCAGTTGTTACGGCTGCAGTTACATCATTCACTATTGCTGAAGGACAAACGGCTACTGTTAATTTAACAGTAGATACACCTTACTTTAGAACCATGGATTTTAAATTGGAGTTAGTAGGTGGTACAGGATCATATAAAGACTACACTTCATCTGGAACAGAAACTGATGTTAATGATGGATGGGGAGTTATTGGTCATAAAATTTCAGTTCCAGCTTATGCTGCTACTGCTTCTTTTGATATCACTCCATTAGTAGATTATTTACCTGAAGGAGCTGAAACGTTAATCTTTAGATTGTACCCAATGGGGAACTCTAATGGTTTAGTTGCAGCGACTTCTGAAACTATTACTGTGAATGTTTCTAATACTGTTTTAACTGATGTTAAAACGGAATTAAAATGGGCTACTACTTATAATGCACATGGAAATCTTGATGATATTCTTTATGCAGGTGTAGATGGAACAAGCCATTCATTAGAAGCGTATGATTTTGATATTTTAATCTTTGGACCTCAAAACATCTTTACAGGTGCAACTGGTGCAGAACCTGAATACGCAACTATTGCTAGTACGCGTCCTAATGGAGATTTCGAAATTTGGATTGATTTATACGATACTCCTAGAAGATTAGCTGGTGGTACAGCATTAGGTACTGGTTACAAACCAACTTCTTTATTATTACTTAAGCCTGTTTTAACAGTTAGTAAGCCAGGTGTTTGGGTTAAAGAAATTGATTTAAGTTATATTTGGAATTCAAACACAGTTCCAAGTGTTGTTCCAGGTAATGATCCTTCTTACTATGCTGGGAAAGTTACTAAAGCTGGTACAACATATACTTTATTTGATGAAGCAGATGTACAATTAGCTACAGGTAGAGCAGCTGGTAAAGTAATGCCAAGAGTTGAAAGAATTAAATAATAATTCTTAAATAAATACTAAAAGAGCTACATTTATGTAGCTCTTTTTTTTATTCTCTATTTTCTCATTACATTTGCCTATATTTATAAGTAATGAAAAAAGTATTCTTGTTTTTTATACTGTTTATCTCTTCATCTATAGTAGCTCAGGTTGCTGATGATGAATTAACGAAAGGCTTAATTAAACAGAAAGAGGTAAACCCCCCCATAAACCTCTACAAAATTTATACCCTACAACAAGATACCACTTATGTAGATACTTCATTGACCATACAAAGCGAGTATAAATACAATTTATTGCGTAAAGACAACTTTGGTTTACTCTCTTTTTCAAATGAAGGACAAACTTATAATACACTTGATTTTGGGTTACGAAAAAAAAGTAGTATGCCAAGCTTTGGTTATACAGCTAAACATTTTAATTACCTAGAAGCAAACGAAATCAACTATTACTCCGTTCCCACTCCTTTGACCGATTTATATTATAAAACGGTTATGGAACAAGGACAATCTTTAGATGCTTTTTTAACAGTAAATACTAAGCCAAATCTTAATTTTTCTATTGCATATAAAGGTTTACGTTCGTTGGGTAAATATGTAAACTTTCTATCAAGTTCTGGAAATTTTAGATTTACAACCAGCTACTTTACAAAAGATAAGCGTTATATTTTAAACTCTCATTTTACAGGTCAAGATTTATCCAATCAAGAAAATGGCGGAATCATTGATGTTTCTCAATTTGAATCGGGTGATTCCAATTATAAAGAACGAGATGGTATCGATGTTTATTTTAATGATGCTACTTCGCTCTTAAAAGGAAATCGTTTTTTTATAGACCATTCCTTTAAGTTGAGCAAAACAAATCCAAATAGTTTGGTTTTTACACATCAATTTAATCAAGAATATAAATTTTTCGAATATACACAACCTACAGTCAGTTCTAGATTTGGAACAGCTTTTTCAAATAGTATCAGTAATAAAACGAGATACAATCATTTGTATAATAAGCTAGGGGTGGCCTACAAAACAAAATCATACGGTGATGTAGCTTTTTTTATTGAAGATAATAATTACAATTATTATTACGATAGTGTAGTTTATGATGGTTCGGGTACAGTTACAGTTCCTAATTCAATTTCCGATAGAATAAATACATTAGGAGGAAATTATACTTATTTCGCAAAAAATATCACTGCTAAATTGCTTGTTTCTCAAGCAATTTCTAATCAATCTATTTCAACCATTGAAGCTAATGCCTCCTATAAATTTAATGATGCATTACAATTTGAGTTCAATTATCTAAAGCAAAATAGTTTACCAAATTTAAATTATACGCTGTATCAAAGTGATTATACCCATTATAATTGGTATAATAATTTTAAATCCGAAAAAGTAAATCAGTTTACGGTAACCGCTCTTTCAAAATGGATCAATCTAACTGCGCAATATAAAGTACTTAACGATTATTTATATTTCGACAATACTACTAATGACATTTCTTCATTACTTGTTTCGCCGGTTCAATATGATAAAACCATCAATTATCTTTCGGTAAAAGCCAGTAAAGAAATTAAATTTTGGAAATTAGCTTTAGACAATACTCTTTTGTATCAAAATGTGGATCAATCAAGCGCAATTGTTAATTTTCCCCAATTAACAACACGAAATACCCTATATTATACCAGACATGTTTTTAAAAAGGCGATGTTGCTGCAAACGGGTATTACACTTAATTATTTCACAAAATATTACGCCAACGACTATAATCCTTTGTTAGGTGAGTTTTACGTGCAAAACGAAACGAAAATAGGTAATTTCCCTATGCTCGATTTTTTTGTAAATGCCCGCATTCGTCAAACACGTTTATTTTTAAAAGCAGAACATTTTAATTCAGCAATGACCGGTTTCAATTTTTATTCGGCACCAAATTATCCGTATCGTGATTTCATGATTCGTTTTGGTTTAGTGTGGAATTTCTTTAAATAGAAACGAATGGCTTTGGCTCTTTTGGCGTCCATGTTCCTGCTGTTCACTTTAGTTTTTTGTTTATAAAACAAAAAAGCTGCCGTTTCCATCAGGGTTAAATAGGATTTGACTAGCATTTTTGTATTCGTATTTTTCATCCTATCTTTGCAACAAATATCAAACATCAGAATTTCTGAAAATCAAATAAAATGAATTACGCTAAAAATATATTAGAAACTATTGGCAATACGCCTTTGGTACAACTAAACAAGGTTACAGCAGAAGTAAATGCATTAGTATTGGCAAAAGTTGAAACTTTTAACCCAGGAAATTCTGTAAAGGATAGAATGGCCGTAAAAATGATTGAAGATGCCGAAGCCGATGGTCGTTTAAAGCCAGGTGGAACAATCATAGAAGGTACTTCCGGAAATACCGGTATGGGTTTAGCCTTAGCCGCAATTGTTAAAGGGTACAAATGTATTTTTGTAATTTCAGATAAACAATCTAAAGAAAAATCAGATATTCTTCGTGCTGTAGGTGCAAAAGTAATTGTATGTCCAACTGATGTTGAACCTACCGATCCACGTTCGTATTATTCAGTTTCTAAAAAATTAGGGGACGAAATTCCAAATTCATGGTATGTCAATCAATACGACAATCCTAGTAACGCAATTGCGCATTATGAACAAACCGGACCTGAAATTTGGGAACAAACCGAAGGTAAAATCACGCACTTTGTTGTGGGAGTTGGAACAGGTGGAACGATCTCGGGTGTAGCAAAATATTTAAAAGAAAAAAATCCAAACATCAAAATTTGGGGAATTGATACGTATGGCTCGGTATTTAAAAAATATCACGAAACAGGTATTTTCGATGAAAATGAAATCTATTCGTATATCACCGAAGGAATTGGGGAAGATATTTTACCAAAGAATGTAGACTTTTCTTTAATTGACGGCTTTACTAAGGTTACCGATAAAGATGCAGCAGTTTATACCCGAAAAATAGCTTTAGAAGAAGGAATATTTGTAGGGAATTCCGCTGGAGCAGCCGTAAAAGGATTGTTACAATTAAAAGAGCATTTTAAACCGGAAGATGTAGTTGTTGTCTTGTTTCATGATTCGGGAAGTCGTTATGTTGGGAAAATGTTTAATGATGATTGGATGCGCGAGCGCGGTTTCTTAGAAGAAGAAATTACTAAAGCAGAAGATTTAATCAAAGAGCATATTGATAAGCCTCTTGTAGTAGTTAGAACAGAAGAATTAGTTTCTCATGCCATTGAACGCATGCGAAAATATAAAATCTCGCAAATTCCAGTAATAGATGTGAACGGTTTTGTAGGTTCTGTTGATGAGTCCGATTTATTCCAAAGTTTTATTACCGATAAAAATACAGCTGAGCGACCTATACGTGAAGTAATGAGCAAGCCATTCCCAATTGTAAAGGCAGGCGCTCCAGTAGAAGAGGTTTCAAAACTAATAACAAAAGATAATCAGGCTGTTTTAGTTGACTTAGGAAATGGAAATCATCACATCATAACAAAATATGATATTATTGGTTCAATAAAATAATAAAAAAGGACGTTCAACTGAACGTCCTTTTTTTATTCGCCTAATAAAACTCCTGAAACGTTCCAGGCACTAAAGCTACCACCTTCGGGCTCACCTTGTGGAATTAGTATCTGTAAAGTATGTGTTCCGGCTTTTAAATAGCCAAGTTCAATAGTGATAGGATTAGTTGCTGTTCCAGGACACCAATTTGAGCGACTCAAATCTGAAGAAGATAAACCATCATTAAAATTACCAGAAGCTGGATTGTATAAACGATAGGCACCACAGTCTTGACGCCATGGAATAAATGAAAACACTTCTTTTCCATTTAACACGATTGTATTTTTCTTAGGAATAAACTCATCTCCGTTTTCCCAGCCACCATGGCCTGTTGTAATGTAGCGCAATTTTGCATTTTTAAAATCGTTTTCTAGGGTAAAGGTTACTTCTAATCCTTTTTCATGATTAAAAAGTGTTGCATATTCTTGCCCAGCCATTTCCATTACATTGGTAGTATTAAATAACGGCAAGCAGTAATTTGGTTGTTTTAAGGCGCTTTCACTAGGGTGCAGTGTAATATTCATTGATATTTTGTGTCCGCCTTTGTCATAGTTTCCTATAAATGCTCCTACATAAACAGTTTTATTGCTTAGAGTAGGTTTTAAATCGGTAATATCCATGCGGTAAGGCACTTTTTCATGCCAAACTTTATCTTTTAATTGGATGTAATTATATTGCTTAATTCCGAAAGGAGTAAAGAAACGCATTAATTCAATTAATGGCGCATAATCTTTTGTGGCAGTTATGCCTTGGTATTTTTTACCATTTCCGTTTTCATATAAAGGTAATGCCTGACTCCCTTTTTCTAAACCGTCTAAAAACGATTGTTTTTTATCTTGAGGAATTACAAAAATAGAACCCGTTCTATCATACGCATCGCCATTAGACTGTTCTATTAAATCAAGAAATACTAAATCACTATTCTTAATTTTTGGAAAAGTAACTTTTTTCAAAATGATAGTTCCATTTGCAAAACGTAAAATACTATCATTAGATTGGGCCAAATCAGAAAAATTGATGATTTCATCTTGAAAAAGGTTAAGGGTTGTAAATCTACTTTTCCAAACCAAGTCTTTATAGGTTAATCCGTCAATTACCGAACTTTTTGTGGAACTGTTTTCTAAAAGTAAACTAGGGCTAACCGATTTTATTTTTTCAATTTTTGTAGCAGAAATGACATAATTTCCATTGCGAACCATCTCTAAAACCAAACCAATATTTTGCCCTAAAAGGGTAGGCGCTCCTTGTACCTTAAGTTCATTTGTGTACCAAAGTTCAATGGTATTTGAATTAATAATCGTTTTAGCTTTTTGACATTTGTAACCCAAAATAGATTTGGTATCTGTTAAAAATTCAAAATTTTGCTTCCCGAGGGATAAACTATCTGCTGTAGTAACCGATTTATTTTTATTTAACTGAGTAACTTGAATGATTTTATTCTCAGATCTATTGATGAATGATTGTTCGTAAGGAAAATCAGCTTTACCCGAATACATTTTTTCGGAAGTAACAAGCGTTTGCAATGCATTAGTATAAACAAGTAATGGATCTTGATTTTCTAGTTGCTTTCCATTTGAACTTTTATTATAAGTTATTTTAATAACGCTAGATGGTTTTGTATTAATTTGTGCAAAAGAAAACGCATAAATACAGATAAACGCAAAAGTTATTGTTTTTTTCATAGTAGTAGAGTTGTTCAGCAAATATAATTTTTTTAAATTTGTTATTCAATTATATACGCCATACAAATGAAAGAAGATTTTTTGCACCACGTGTGGCAGCATAAGAAATTTGCTGTTACAAAACTACAAACCACTACTGGCGAATCGATTCAGATTCTCAACTCAGGACAATTTTTACAATTAGCAGGCCCCGATTTTTTCAATGCGCAATTAGTCATTGGTAATCAAAAATGGGCTGGTAATATCGAAATTCATCTCAAATCATCCGATTGGTATTTGCATCAGCATGAAAAAGACACTGCTTATGATTCTGTCATTTTACATGTGGTTTGGGAACATGATACGCCTGTTTTTAGAGAGAATAATACAGAAATTCCTACAGTTGAATTAAAAAAATATGTGTCTTTAGAAGAGGTTCATAAATATCAATCGCTTGTAGCTACAAAAACATGGATTTATTGTGAAAATCAAATAGCTCAAATTCCTTCATTTGTTTTTGATCATTGGCTTACTCGTTTATATTTTGAACGATTAGAACGAAAATCAGCTGAAATAGAAAAATTATTATCAGATTCAAATAACGATTGGGAAGCGGTTTTGTTTTGTATGCTTGCCAAAAACTTTGGATTAAACACAAATGGATTGGTCTTTTTAGATATGGCAAAAGGAATTCCTTTTTCAGTAATTCGAAAAGAAGCTTTTTCTCTAGAAAAGTTAGAAGCCTTGTTTTTTGGTCAAGCTAATATGCTTTCTTATGATTTCCAAGATCAATATGCTAAAAATGTAAGTCAAGAGTATGATTACTTAGCGCATAAATATAATCTTAAAGAAAAAGGTTATGCTTCGGTTGCCTTTTTTAAACATCGTCCTGATAATTTTCCAACGATTCGATTAGCGCAATTAGCCGCTTTGTATCATAAAGAACATAATTTATTTTCTAAACTCATGCAAACCAATACTCTTTCAGATCTTTATAGTTTATTCAATGTTTCCGTTAGCGAATATTGGGATACCCATTATAATTTTGATAAGATTAGTTCTAAAAAACGAAAAAAAATCAGCACGTCTTTTATAGATTTACTTATACTAAATACAATTGTACCGCTCAAATTCGCTTATGATAAGTTTAGAAATCAAGCAAATGAAGAAACCCTGTTGTCAATTGTTGAAGCTATTCCTTCCGAAAAGAATGCAATAATTGAAAAATTTAAAGAGATAGGAGTAATTTCAACATCTGCTTTTGAATCGCAAGCCTTATTGCAATTGAAGAATGAATATTGTGAAGCAAAAAAATGTTTGCAATGCGCAATCGGACTTCAATTACTTAAAAAATAATTGTAATTTTGGATAAAATAGTGAGTAATGATTCAGAATTTATTGCATTTTTTTGAAAAACACGGATTTTTTGTAGCATCTAGACTTGCCGATAAATTAGGGATGAGAGCAACAAATGTTCGTTTGTTTTTTATTTACATTTCGTTTATTACCGTCGGACTTGGATTTGGTTTTTACTTAACCCTTGCCTTCCTTTTAAAACTTAAGGATATGATAAAAGCGAAAAGAAGTTCTGTTTTTGATTTATAAGTATGCCTCAGCTAAAATCTTATTTTATATTTTCTAAATCCCATCGAGTGGGAATTTTGTTATTACTTTTATTAATAGTAATAGCTCAGCTGTGCTACTTTTTTGTTTCAAATCAAAAAGCTACAATTAATGAAGATACTCAATGGTTATTGGCGCAAAATGAAATAGATAGTATAAAGCAGCAAATAGCTACCAAAAAGGATACAATTTATCCGTTCAATCCAAATTTCATTTCTGATTATAAAGGATATAAATTAGGCATGTCAATACAAGAAATAGATCGATTGCATCAATATAGAGCACAAAACAAATATGTTAATTCTGCTGCAGAGTTTCAAAAAGTAACCTTGATATCAAATGCTGTTTTGCAAAAAATATCACCTTATTTTAAATTTCCAGAATGGGTTTCTGCTAAACAAGAAAAATCTAATAAAACTTTTCAGGTCTTTGCACCACGTGAAAAAAAAGAAGTGATTGTTAAAGATATTAATTTGGCCACCAAAGAAGATTTAATTGCGGTATATGGAATAGGAGAGAAGTTGGCCGATAAAATTCTAATCGAAAAAGAAAAATTCGGCGGATTTGTCAGCATGGAACAATTTCAGTTTATATGGGGAATTAGCCCAGAAGCAATTCAAGATTTACAGAAACGTTTTGTAGTAAAAAACACTAATTCGATTACAAAAATTGCAATTAATGATTTATCCATTAAAGAATTATCAAAATTTCCGTATTTCAATTATTCCTTAGCTAAAGAAATTGTAATTTATAGAACCATGAATAATGGAATTAAAGAAGTTTCGGATTTAACAAAAATTAAAGGAATGCCTAACGAAAAAATAAAAATAATAGCCTTATATTTGAAATTCTAAAAAGACAAAAAATTTAACTTATTATTTTACCTATGCATTCAATATATTTCACCGAAGAACATCAGTTGTTTAGAGCCAGTTTTCGTGATTTTTTACAAAAAGAAGTAGTTCCTCACATTGAAAAATGGGAAAAAACAGGTACTATTGAGCGTTTTGTTTGGAAAAAATTTGGCGAAATGGGTTTCTTTGGATTAAATTATCCTGAAGCTTATGGCGGAATGCAATTGGATTTATTTTACACGGTTATTTTTTTAGAAGAACTTCAAAAAATTAAATCTTCTGGATTTGCAGCCGCTATGTGGGCGCATGCTTATTTAGCTATGACACATTTAAATGCAGAAGGTGATGAGCGAATAAAACAAGAGTATTTAGTGGCTAGTATCGCTGGAGATAAAATTGGAGCTTTGTGTATTTCTGAACCTTTTGGCGGTAGTGATGTTGCGGGTATGCGAACAACGGCAACAAAATCAGGCGATAAATATATTATCAATGGTTCTAAAACATTCATTACAAATGGTGTTTACGCCGATTATTATGTAGTTGCTGCTAAAACCAAACCAGAACTAGGGAATAAAGGAATTAGTATATTTTTACTGGATGCTAAAACGCCCGGTATTTCGGCTACAAAGCTTGATAAATTAGGTTGGAGAGCTTCTGACACTGCCGAAATAGCATTTGATAATGTAGAAATACCTGCCGAAAATTTAATGGGAGAAGCAAATAATGGATTCCCATACATCATGCAACATTTTGCTTTTGAGCGATTGATAATGGCAATCAATGCACATGCAAGAGGCGAGTATGCTATTGAATACACAATAGATTATATGGAACAGCGTGAAGCTTTTGGAAAGAAAATCAGTCAGTTTCAGGCGTTACGTCATACTTTAGTAGATCATGCCACTGAAGTTGAACACTGCAAGATTTTTAATTATGCAGCAATAGCCAGATTAAATAAAGGAGAATACGTTGTAAAAGAGGCAACCATGGCAAAACTAAAATCAACTAAAGTTGCTGATGAAGCCATTTATAGTTGTTTGCAAATGCTAGGTGGTTATGGTTACATGGAAGAATATCCATTAGCTAGATTATTTAGAGATAGTCGATTAGGTCCAATAGGCGGAGGAACTTCGGAAATTATGAGAGAGATTCTATCTAAAATGATCATCGATAAGCAAAATTATAAACCTGCAGTTAAATAATTTCTGATTTTTTAATTTTTAATTCATAATTATTTTCTACATTTGCACCCTTAACGAGAGGAGGTGTCAATATTATGTTAATTATACCAATTAAAGACGGAGAAAATATCGATAGAGCATTAAAGCGCTATAAAAGAAAATTTGATAAAACAGGAACTGTTCGTCAGTTACGTGCACGTCAAGCTTTCATTAAGCCTTCTGTGACAAACAGAGCTAAGATACAAAAAGCAGCATATATTCAAGGATTGAGAGACGCTTTAGAAAGTTAATCATTTTTTTGAGTAAAATAATAAACCGCTAGATAATAAAGTGTAACTTTGTTTTTAGCGGTTTTTTTTATGAAATCAACTATACAAGCATATCAGGACTATTTAGTAAAAGAGAAAAATTATTCTCTATTAACGGTGCAGGCCTATGTGGCAGATATTGAGTCTTTTCAAAAATATCTTCAGTTACATCACGACACAACACCTCTTGAAGAAGTTGTTTATTCCCAAATAAGAAGTTGGATTGTATTGTTGATCGAAAACAATATTTCTAATACATCAGTTAATAGAAAAATATCTTCTTTAAAATCCTACTATAAATTCCTATTAAAAATTAAACAAATAAAGGTGAATCCTTTGTTAAAGCATAAGTCATTAAAGACGGCTAAGAAAATCCAAATTCCTTTTTCTGAAAAAGAATTGCAAGATGTGTTTGAATTTAATTCTTACTCAAATGATTTTGAAGGAATGCGTAATCAATTGATTATTGAATTGTTCTATACGACGGGTATGCGAAGAGCCGAATTAATAAATCTTCAAATTGGAAATGTAGATTTACATCAGAAAATAATTAAAGTTATTGGTAAAAGAAATAAAGAGCGAATTATTCCACTTTTAGATTGTACTGTTAAATTAATTGAATCGTATAAAACACAACGAAATCATTTAGAGGTAATTAAGAATAATGAGATGTTAATTTTGTCAAAAAACGGAAATAAAGTAAGCGAATCGTTTGTGTATCGATTAATAAATGAGTACTTTAGTAGTGTGTCACAAAAGACAAAAAAGAGTCCTCACGTTCTTAGGCATTCCTTTGCAACACATCTGTTGAATAATGGTGCCGATTTAAATTCAGTTAAAGAGTTGTTAGGTCATGCTAGTTTGTCTTCTACTCAAATATATACTCATAGTAGTTTAGCTGCTTTAAAAAAAGTGTATCAAGAAGCGCATCCTAGAAACAAATAACCGCTCAAATGTATAATCTATATAATCTTAAAATTATGAAAGTTAATTTGCATGCAGTAAATTTTAATGTGGACAAAAAATTAGTAGATTTTGTTCAAGAGAAGGTAGATAAATTAGAAAAGTATTATGATAAAATTGTTTCGTCTGATGTTTTTTTAAAGGTTGAAAATACAAGTGATAAGGAAAACAAAATTGTAGAGATAAAAATTAATGTTCCGGGAGATGATTTTGTAGTAAAAAAAATAACAAAATCTTTTGAAGAAGGAATAGATTTAGCAGTAGATTCATTAGAGCGAGTTTTAGTAAAAAGAAAAGAAAAATTGCGAACCATTTGATAATCTAAAAAAAAAGATAAAAAATGTTTTGATTCAAAAATAAATTCTATACATTTGCAGTCCGTTAGAAATAGCGGACTTTTTATATTTAAGTTGCCGGTGTAGCTCAGCTGGCTAGAGCAGCTGATTTGTAATCAGCAGGTCGTGGGTTCGAGTCCCTCTATCGGCTCAATGTTTTAAGTAACTGAATGTAAAAGGTTTGGGGAGATACTCAAGCGGCCAACGAGGGCGGACTGTAAATCCGCTGACTACGTCTTCGCAGGTTCGAATCCTGCTCTCCCCACGAGATTTTGAAATTAGGAATGAGGATTTAGAATTCTGATTACTAACTTCTGAATGCACAAAAGCCGGTGTAGCTCAGGGGTAGAGTGCTTCCTTGGTAAGGAAGAGGTCACGGGTTCAATTCCCGTCATTGGCTCTTAAATAAGTTTATTTTTTGAACACTAATATATAACTAAGATTAAATTATTAAATCATGGCAAAAGAAACCTTTGATCGTTCGAAGCCCCATTTGAATATTGGTACTATCGGACACGTTGACCACGGTAAAACTACATTAACAGCTGCAATTACGAAAGTATTAGCTGATGCTGGTTTATCAGAAGCAAAATCATTTGATCAAATTGATAATGCTCCAGAAGAAAAAGAAAGAGGTATTACAATTAATACGTCTCACGTAGAGTATTCTACACAAAATCGTCACTATGCACACGTTGACTGTCCAGGTCACGCGGATTACGTGAAAAACATGGTTACAGGTGCTGCTCAAATGGACGGTGCTATCTTAGTAGTTGCTGCTACAGATGGTCCTATGCCACAAACAAGAGAGCACATCCTTTTAGGTCGCCAAGTAGGTGTGCCTAGAAT
>JAGOAL010000049.1 GCA_017983975.1 Flavobacterium sp. | reverse complement strand
GAACAGTAGATCAAGTAATTCCGGTAGATTGGGCACGAAAAGCAAAACCAGCCCTCGAAAATTTAGGCTTAAGCGTAGTATACCATGAATATCCTGTTGGACATGGTGTAGCCCCTCAAAATTTCTTTGATTTTAAGAATTGGTTAATTCAAAACAATAATAAATAAGTACATTTGTACCTTAAATAATAAACTATGGCATCAATTACTCTAGGCGGAAATCCAATTCACACAAATGGTGAATTACCAGCAGTAGGTTCAAAAGCAACTGATTTTAATCTTATCAAAACCGATTTAGGCACTGCTTCATTAGCTGACTTTACCGGTTCAAGAATCATATTAAATATATTTCCAAGTATCGATACTGGCACTTGTGCTACTTCGGTAAGAACCTTTAACGAAAAAGCAAGTTCATTAACAAATACCAAAGTTTTGTGTATTTCTAGAGACTTACCATTTGCTCAAAAACGTTTTTGTGGTGCAGAAGGTTTAGAAAATGTAATCAACTTATCTGATTTTATAGACGGAACTTTTGGAAAAAACTATGGTTTAGAAATTACCGATGGCCCGCTTGCCGGATTACATTCTCGTGTTATTGTGGTAATTGATGAAAATGGAACTATTCTTCACACCGAACAAGTAAATGAAATTGCTGACGAACCAAATTACGAAGCTGCTTTAGCTGTATTATAATTTATGAAATTTCAAAAAGACGAAACCCTTTTTACGGGTCGATTAAAAAGTATGGTTTTTGCCCTAAAAGGTGCTTTTAAATTAATTACTACCGAACACAGCGTAATGGTGCAATCATCATTAGCCGTTTTAATGACTATAGCTGGTTTTTATTTTGGCATCAATAGAATGGAATGGATGATGCAAATTCTAGTGTTTGGACTCGTTCTTAGTATTGAAGGACTTAATACTGCTGTAGAAAAAATCGCCGATTTTATTCACCCAGATTATCATGAACGAATTGGATTTATCAAGGATATTGCTGCAGGTGCCGTATTTTTTGCTGCTTTGACTGCTATTGCTGTTGGCTGTATTATTTATTTTCCATATTTGTTTTAAATTAGCTACTTTTGTAAAAATTGTTCCGTTTCAATGGCTAAACAAAATTCAAAAGGTGTTGCAAATAATGCAACAGACACAGTTAATAAAAAATTTTCATTACAAATGAATCGCCGACAAAAATTCATTGTTGGTATAGTATTCATTTTCTTTTCGTTAGCGTTATTGCTTTCGTTTATATCCTATTTTATTACCGGAAATGCAGACCAAAGTGCTGTAAATCAATTAACAAATCGTTCGCTTGAAGCTGAAAATTGGTTAGGTAAACTTGGCGCTTATTTAGCCGATTTTTTCTTATATCAAGGATTTGGCGTTACTTCATTTCTATTTGTTAGAATCTTGTTTTTAGTAGGTGCTTATATGGTGTTAGATATGAGTCTATCCAAACTAAAGAAAAACTTTTTTTGGGATGGTTTTCTAATTATCATTGGTTCAATACTATTCGGATTTCTGTGGGATTACCTACCTCAATTGGGTGGTGTCATCGGCTATGAAATGAACTTATTCATTCAGGATTACATCGGTAAAACCGGAACTTTATTAGTATTACTTTTTGGTATTTTAATTTTCTTAGTCTTTAAAGTCAATGTTTCACCCGAAACGTTTACCTCCATTTTTGAAAAGTCATCTCAATCTTTCAAAGACGATTTAGTAGCAGAAGCATCAAACACTCCTGTTGTTGCAGCTGAACCAACTGAAGATGCAATTAGCACAGAAGATGAATTACCAATAGTGCCGATTTCCAACAAAGAAGATGATTTTATTCTTACGGAAGACGAAGAAGAAATGGGGAATTTTGAATTGAAAACGTATCCCAATTCTTTTGAAGTCGATAAAGAAGCATTAAAACCTACTATTTCAAACGCCTCCGAATTAAGTTTAGACCCAAAAACACCAGAAGTTACTTATTTTTCAATTGAAGATAAAAGTATTCCTAACGAACCCTTTGTTAATGAAGACGCATTCGTTATTGAAAAAGTGGAAGAAGAAGTTTTGGTTGAAGAAAACTTAGCGGCACGATTAGTGCAAGATTTTGGGGAATTTGATCCTACATTAGAATTATCACATTACCAATTTCCTCCAATTGATTTATTAAAAGAATATTCATCGGGAGGTATTACGATTAATCAGGCTGAATTAGAAGAAAACAAAAATAAAATTGTAGATACGTTAAAAAACTACAGCATTGGTATTTCCCAAATCAAAGCAACTGTAGGACCAACGGTTACCTTATATGAAATTGTTCCCGATGCAGGAATTCGAATTTCAAAAATTAAGAACTTAGAAGATGATATTGCCCTTTCGTTATCGGCATTAGGTATTCGTATTATTGCACCAATTCCTGGAAAAGGAACTATTGGTATTGAAGTTCCCAACAATAATCCTACAATGGTTTCCATGAAAAGTGTAATTTCTTCACCGAAATTTCAAACCGCTGAAATGGAATTACCTATTGCATTAGGAAAAACTATTTCTAATGAAACGTTTGTAGTAGATTTAGCCAAAATGCCCCATTTATTAATGGCGGGAGCTACTGGTCAAGGAAAATCGGTTGGGTTAAATGCGGTGCTTACTTCCCTACTCTACAAAAAACATCCGGCAGAGGTGAAATTTGTTTTAGTAGATCCAAAGAAAGTAGAATTGACCCTTTTTAATAAAATTGAACGTCATTATTTAGCGAAATTACCCGATGGTGGCGATGCTATTATTACGGATAACACCAAAGTAATTAATACGTTAAATTCACTTTGTATTGAGATGGACAACCGTTATTCGTTATTAAAAGACGCAATGGTTCGAAACATTAAAGAATACAATGAAAAATTTAGACAGCGTAAATTAAACCCCGAAAATGGTCACCGATTTTTACCGTATATCGTATTAGTTGTTGACGAGTTTGCCGATTTAATTATGACGGCTGGTAAAGAAGTAGAAACTCCTATTGCGCGTTTAGCACAATTAGCACGTGCTATTGGAATCCATTTAATTATTGCTACACAACGCCCTTCGGTAAATGTAATTACTGGTATGATTAAGGCTAACTTTCCGGCTCGAATTGCGTTTAGAGTAACTTCAAAAATTGACTCTAGAACAATTTTAGATTCTGGCGGTGCCGATCAGTTAATAGGTCGCGGTGATTTACTATATACGCAAGGTAACGAAATTGTTCGAGTACAATGTGCATTTGTAGACACACCAGAAGTGGATAAAATTTGTGATTTCATTGGTTCCCAAAAAGCCTATCCAGAAGCTTATTTACTTCCTGAATATATTGGTGAAGAAAATGGCATAAAACTTGATATAGATATATCTGAACGTGATTCATTATTTAGAGAAGCTGCTGAAGTAATAGTTACTGCACAACAAGGTAGTGCCTCATTAATTCAAAGAAAATTAAAATTAGGCTACAACAGAGCAGGTCGATTAATTGACCAATTAGAAGCAGCCGGAATTGTGGGTCCGTTTGAAGGTAGTAAAGCCCGTTCCGTTTTAATTTCTGATTTGGTTGCTTTAGAACACTTTTTAAATAATGAACAAAATTAAGAATTAAATGAAATCAATTTTAAGTGTCCTATTCATCTATTTCATAGGATTTTCTCTTCAAGCTCAAGATGCAAAAAAAGCAAAAGAGCTATTAGATGATGTGACTTCAAAAGTAAAATCATATAACAACATCGTTATTGATTTTAAATATTCGCTTAGTAATCCTAAAGAACGAATTAATCAAGAGAGTAATGGTAATGTTGCGCTTCAAGGAAATTTATATCACTTAAATTTCATGGGAGTTACCAAAATATTTGATGGAAAAAAAGTGTATACCATAGTTCCAGAAGATGAAGAAGTAACACAAGAAAATTTTGATGCTAATGATGAGAAAGCCATATCTCCAAACAAAATGTTAACCTTTTTCACCTCTGGATACAAGTATTCTTGGGACATCCCTCAAAATGTAAAAGGAAGAAAAATTCAATTTGTAAAATTAACGCCAAATAGTTCTAAAGATACCAGAAAGGAAATTCTTGTAGGTATTGACACGCAAACAAAACATATTTATACCGTTATTGAAGTGGGCAAAAATGGCACAAAAACTACATTAACTGTTAATTCTTTTAAAACAAATCAACCTTTATCAAAAAATCATTTTACCTTTACCAAATCAAAATATCCTAATTATTACATCAATAAATTAGACTAACATAGATCTGGTGAAAATATTAGATAAATACATTATTAAATCCTATATGATTACATTTACAACCGTATTTATAATCTTATTTTTTATATTCATATTACAAGGAATTTGGCTATTTATAGCTGAATTAGCAGGTAAAGATTTAGACTTGATTACGATTATCAAATTTCTATCGTATTACGCCCCAACGATTGTACCTTTAGTATTACCTTTATCAATCTTATTAGCAGGAATAATGACCTTTGGTAGTTTTGCAGAAAACTATGAATTTGCTGCCATGAAATCATCGGGTATTTCCTTGCAACGAGCGATGAAAATGCTAACTATTAGTATTAGTATATTAGCTATTGTTTCATTCTTTTTTGCTAATAACGTCATTCCTGAAGCACAATACAAATTCATTAACCTAAGAAAAACTATTGTGCAACAAAAACCTGCAATGGCTATTGCTGAAGGACAGTTTAATACCATAGGAAATTCTACAATTAAAGTAGATAAGAAATCAGGCGATAACGGAGAATATTTAGATGGCGTGACAATGCACGTAAAAAACACCAACCTTGGATTAGGAGCAAACACCATTATCAAGGCGAAAAAAGGGCTTCTTACCAGTGAAGATGATTCAAATTATTTACAACTAGAATTGTATGATGGAAATTATTATGAAGACATTCAGCCAACCAAATATGAAGATCGCAATAAATTACCCTTTGCAAAAAGTAGTTTTAAAAAATACATTGTTAATATTGATTTAACCAAGCTAAATCAGGCCGAAATGGATCAAGGCGATATTACTTCTGAAAAAATGTTAACCGTTCCTGAGCTTACCTATACGCTAGATTCACTCCAAAAAAATTATGACAAAGATGTCGTTTCGTTTGCAGATAATTTAGCCGTAAGAAATGATAATATATTTAATCGAAAATTAATCAAAACACCTTTATCGGTGCCTAAAAAAGAAAACTTCGTTAAAGATTTACTTTCTGTTCTTTCAAAAAGCGAAAAAACACAAGTTATTTCTATGGCAAAAAATAATATTTCAAGTACCGATTTTAGCATTCAAAACACCAAAATAGATTTAGAATATAAATCAAAAAACATCAATGCACATTGGTTAGCTATTCATGAAAAATTTGTAATTGCCTATTCTTGTTTATTAATGTTTTTCATTGGAGCTCCATTAGGTGCAATCATTAGAAAAGGTGGATTAGGACTTCCTATTGTATTTGCAATGCTTATTTTTATTTCGTTTCACTTCATTAATACTTTTGGGAAAAAATTAGCGCAAGAAGATACAATCACACCTTTTTTAGGTGCTTGGATGGCCTCAATACTAATGACTCCTTTTGCAATTCTTTTAACTTATAGAGCAACAAATGATATTGGCATAATGGTAAATTTTGATTGGATTACAGAACCATTTCAAAAATTATTTTCAAAAATTACCCAAAACAATACAAATTAACTACCCCATGTCACAAAATATACAACTAAACACCATTGAAGAAGCAATAGAAGACATCCGACAAGGAAAAGTAATCATTGTTGTAGATGATGAAGATCGAGAGAATGAAGGCGACTTTCTAGCTGCTGCGGAAAAAGTAACTCCAGAAATGATCAATTTTATGGCAACCCATGGAAAAGGATTAATTTGTGCTCCGTTAACCGAATCGCGTTGTAAAGAATTAGATCTTCATGCGATGGTACGAAATAATACCGACCATATGGAAACTGCTTTTACGGTATCGGTAGATTTAAAAGGAAATGGAGTAACTACCGGAATTTCTGCTGCAGATAGAGCAAAAACAATACAAGCATTAATTGACCCAAGTACAAAACCTTTTGATTTGGCTCGTCCTGGACATATTTTCCCATTGATTGCTAAACAAGGCGGTGTATTAAGACGTACCGGCCATACGGAAGCTGCTATAGATTTTGCACGTTTGGCCGGATTTAAATCGGCTGGTGTTATTGTTGAAATTATGAACGAGGATGGAACGATGGCACGCCTACCTCAATTAGTAGAGGTAGCTAAAAAATTCAATTTAAAATTAGTTTCTATTGAAGATTTAGTTGCTTATCGCATGCAACATGATAGTTTAATTCAAAAGAAAGAAGATTTTGATATTCAAACGCGCTTTGGTACTTTTAGATTGCGTGCTTATTTACAAACTACAAATCGTCAAGTGCATGTAGCCTTAACAAAAGGTACATGGAATGCTGGTGAATCTGTATTAACAAAAATAAATTCTACCCAAATTAATAATGATATTTTAGGTACATTAACAAATAATGCAGACAAGAAACTTGATGATATGTTTCGTAAAATAAATGACGCCGAAAAAGGAGCTATTATTTTTATTAATCAAGAAGTACAATCTATCGAACTGTTAGAGAGATTAGTAGAACTAAAAACATTACAAGAATCAGGAACACTTCAAGCGCCACAAATAAAAATGGATAGCAAAGATTTTGGTATTGGAGCCCAAATCTTACACGATATCGACATTACTAAAATTAAATTGCTTTCAAATAGTTCTGCACAAACTAAACGTGTTGGGATGATTGGGTATGGTTTAGAGATTACAGAATATGTAAATTATTAATTATTTCATTCGCATAATTATTTCGTTTTGAAAGAGTTAAAAAAAAAGTCTCATTTTTTCTTTTATTTATCATTAAAAGGTTTGTAAAAATAAAAAAACGTTCTATATTTGCACTCGCAATCAGGAATTGAGTGCGCGACTTATTGGAGAAATGGCAGAGTGGTCGAATGCGGCAGTCTTGAAAACTGTTGACTGTAACAGGTCCGGGGGTTCGAATCCCTCTTTCTCCGCTGAAAAAATCCTAAATGGTATCAAAACCCTGTAAATCTTATGATTTACAGGGTTTTTTCTTTTGCAGACATACCAAATTATTCATTCAATCTTATACTAATCGAGATAAAATCGAGACCCTATAAAATTCAAAAATTAGGGTCTCGCTAAATTCTCGAAAGCATTGCAAATAGGCAGTTTAATGACTTGTTCAATAGCTTGTTCATTTATCAAACATCTTGTTTGTTGTAAAATTTAAATTTAACTTGAGTAATAATTAATTGGTCACCACAATGAAAACAAAAATCACTCTTCACTTTTATGCCAAAAGCACAAAAGCCAATGCAAACGGACTACTTCCCATTTATGTAAGATTAACAGTTGATGGAAAACGTTTAGAATTTAGTACAAAAAAATTTGTAGAAAAATCAAAATGGTCTAATGAGTTATCCAAAATGAAAGGTACTACAGAAGAAGCACGTTCAATCAATAGTTACCTTGATTTGATGAAATCAAAAGTATTAGATGCACAAATGGAACTAATTCATCGGAACCAAACTCTATCTATTGAAAACTTCAAAAGCAAACTACTTGGTACTGAGGAAAGACAAAGAATGTTAGTCCCTATCTTCAAAGACCACAACAACAAAATAAAAGAGCTTGTTGGAAAAGAATACGCTCCAGGAACATTAGAACGCTACACTACTTCACTCAAGCATACTATTGAATTCATGCAATGGAAATACAATGTTTCCGATATAGATATTACAAAAATTGATCATGCTTTTATAACCGATTATGAGTTTTGGCTAAGAAGCGTAAGAAATTGTGCGAATAACACAGCTGTAAAATACATCAAGAACTTCAATAAAATTATCAAGCTTTGTTTGGCCAATGACTGGCTAGAGAAAAATCCATTTGCAAACTACAAATCAAAAGTCAAAGAAGTTGAGCGAGTTTATTTAACAGAAAATGAAATTCAATCTATAATTGAAAAAGACTTCAAAACAGAAAGACTATCAGTAGTTCGCGATATCTTCCTTTTTAGCTGCTTTACAGGTTTGGCATACATTGATGTCAAAAACCTAACAAAGTCACATATAAGCTTTGGCATTGATGGCGAGAAATGGATATTCACTCACAGACAAAAAACAGAAAGTGCTTCCAAAATTCCAATCCTTCCGGTTACACAAATGATAATTGAGAAATACGAAAATCATCCACAATGTAATAACGAGTATAAACTACTACCTATCCTATCGAACCAAAAGATGAATGCGTATTTAAAAGAAATAGCTGGAGTTTGTGAAATTGAAAAAGAATTAACCTTTCATATTGCTCGACATACTTTTGCTACTACGGTAACGCTTACCAATGGCGTTCCAATTGAAAGCGTGAGCAAAATGCTTGGGCATAAAAATTTAAGAACTACACAACATTATGCAAAAGTATTGGATAGGAAAGTTAGTGAGGATATGAAGATTTTAAAAGATAAATTTTCAATTTTAGACAATAATATATTGAAAAAATCTTCAGTCACAAACTAAAAATTTCTAGTAATCAAGGCTATTTAAAGCTATTAAGACTTTATTATTTGTTAAAAAAAGCATAAATACTATTTTAGTAATTTTATTTTAGTAAATTTGTTAACCAAATAGTTAAACTATATAATTAAACAATATGGATAAAATTAAAACTGAAAATACTGAAACTGAAATATTAATAGCAGCAAAAGAAATCTTTCAGCAAAAAGGAATGGCAGGTGCAAGAATGCAAGAAATAGCAGATAAAGCAAAAATTAATAAAGCATTATTGCATTATTATTATAGGAGCAAACAATTATTATTTGAAGCTGTTTTCAAAAGTGCTTTTTCGCTTTTAGCACCACAATTAAATAAAGTGCTAAATGATGATAGCGATTTATTTGAAAAAATAAGAAAATTTACTGAAAATTATG
>JAGOAL010000048.1 GCA_017983975.1 Flavobacterium sp. | reverse complement strand
TAAGTGTATCATTTTCGTAATCTGAAATAACTGTATATAGTATGCAACCTTCTTTAGTCCAAAAATACAATATTCCCGGACCTCGTTATACGAGTTATCCAACTGTCCCCTACTGGAATGAAGAATTATTTCATGTAGCGGATTGGAAAGCAACCGTTTTACAATCATTCAATGAATCAAACAATTCCGAAGGGATAAGTTTATATATTCACTTACCCTTTTGTGAAAGCTTATGTACTTTTTGCGGATGCAATAAACGCATTACAAAACGTCATGAAGTTGAACATCCTTACATTGAAGCCGTATTGAAAGAATGGAAATTGTATTGTGATTTATTTCCTAACAAACCCATTATAAAAGAAATTCATTTAGGTGGTGGTACCCCAACTTTCTTTTCAGCCGAACATTTAGAAATCCTAATCAATGGTTTGTTTTTAACGGCTTCAAAAGCTGAAAATTATGAATTTAGTTTTGAAGGACATCCAAATAACACAACCAGACAACAATTACAAAAACTATATGATTTAGGTTTTCGCAGAGTGAGCTTTGGGGTGCAAGATTATTCAAAAAAAGTGCAAGAAGCCATTCACCGCTTTCAACCCTTTCACAATGTGGCAAAAGTAACTTTTTGGGCAAAAGAAATTGGCTACACTTCTATAGGTCACGATTTAATATTTGGCTTACCCTTTCAAACCTTAGAAGATGTTATTGATACCATAGATAAAACAAAATCGCTTCAACCCGATCGATTAGCGTTTTACAGTTATGCTCACGTGCCTTGGATTAAAGGAAATGGACAACGAGGGTTCAATGATGCCGATTTACCGCAAGATGATGAAAAAAGACAATTGTATGAAGAAGGTAAAAAATTATTAGCAAAAAACGGC
Source organism: Flavobacterium sp. (assembly GCA_017983975.1). Lineage (GTDB taxonomy): Bacteria > Bacteroidota > Bacteroidia > Flavobacteriales > Flavobacteriaceae > Flavobacterium. The sequence continues at coordinate 8,236 of JAGOAL010000048.1, read as the reverse complement.
TATCATGAAATTGGGATGGATCATTTTGCTTTAGAGAACGACAGCATGTTTGTTTCGGCAAAAAAAGGAAATCTACATCGTAATTTTATGGGATATACCGCTTCTAAAACGCAACTTATGATTGGTTTAGGCGTATCTTCGATTAGTGATAGTTGGTATGCATTTGCCCAAAATGAAAAAACTATTGAAGATTATTATGCGCGATTAGAACAAAATGAATTGCCATTACTTAAAGGACACTTGCTTACAACCGAAGATTTAATAATTAGAAAACACATCCTTAATTTAATGTGCCAATTTGAAACTTGTTGGAATGATTCTCAGATGCAATTCATTGAACTGCCAATGATTTTAAACCAATTAGAAGAAATGGAACATGATGGTTTAATTGAGATAAAAGAACACAAACTTAGCATCACCGAAAAAGGAAAACCATTTGTGAGAAATGTGTGTATGGCTTTTGATTTACATTTAATGCGAAAAGCGCCTGAAACAAAACTGTTCTCAATGACTATTTAATATTAAATTGCAAAAGCAAATTTCAAATTTCAAATAAATTCCAATCGCTACTCATATCGAATATAAGCTGGTTTACCCAATTGAAAATCGGAAATAGTTAAATCGGTATTCTCAAACGAATTGGTTTTTAATAAATTATCGCCTTCAAAAGGTATGGATGGATAATATGACAATGATATTTGAAAACTATTAAATACTAAATAGTCGTTATTTATTTGCACGCCAATACTAAACTTTGAATATACTTTACTATCTAACAAAGCGTTTTTATTTGCAAGTGAACCCATTGAAACATTGAGATAAGGACTAAAACGAAATCCATTCCAACTGCCCGGTATATAGGTTTGAGTTTGCAAGGAAACCAACCATTTTTGGGTACCAGTTAACTGATTATTAAAACCTTCGATGCCGTAATAATTATTTAATGTAAGTTGATCTTTAAACGATGTATCTCTATTATTTCCCCAAATATAAGTTGGTTTTATAAATTGACGTAATTTCCAATTTCCTATGTATAATAACGGACTAAAGTAATTAAATCCTACTTTAAATGCCGTTTGTTCAGTAACACTCTTGGTATAAAAACTTCCCCATTCCATAAAAGTACTTAAATAACCAAAAGTATATTTTTTTCCTTTTGAAATTGAGATGCCCGAATACCATCTAGAACGATCGGCTTTATTTTGATATCCTAAAATTAAAGCCATATTTTCGCCGTATGGTATATCTTCGGTAATTTCATAATTAAAAATAAATTTGTCTTGGTAAAATCGTTGTTTAGAAATTCCTATATAACCAATACTATTCTTTTCGGTTGCAAAAAAATTAGTAGGATCAAACACCGAACTAGGTTGAAGCAAATAAGCTTTTCGATTGTAAGAATAGGCTAAAATTAAATTGGTGGTTTTTTGATCAAATGTGTTTTCTCCGTTTATTTTAAAAGCATGTCCGTACCAATAGTCTACATATTCATATTTTGTTGGAACAGCAATTAAAGTATCTGCCACAGGAAAAAATTCAGTTATTCTTCTGTTCTCAAACTGAATACCGCCAGCATTCTTAGCAACAACAGAGTAAAAGGGTCGGTTTATAGCCAAACTTCTTCTGCTGTCATTATTATACTCATTAGAATAATCTAAATCGAGTCGAACGAAACTATTTTTAATATTACTTACACTATATTGAGCAAAAATTGCTTGTTCTTTTGGTGTAAACTTATTTTCAATTTCACCAGAGATTTGATGACCAAAACCCAAAATATTTCTTTCGGTAAGTTTTACACTGCTTTGATTTCCAGACAAACTTCCGTTTGGAATTAATGTCCAAGAATCGAGGACCCTAATTTTAATATCCACAGAATCTGATGCCGTAGCTACAGGAACTGGAACTACTACTACTTCTCTTATGTATCGTTGACTTCGAATTAATCGTTCGGTTTCTTTCAACAATAAGGAATCACATCGTTCATTTTTTTTAAATAAAACTAAATTTCGAATGGTAAACACTTTTGTTTTTACATGAATTGCATTCCCAAAACGATCTATTCCCCTACGTGGCACTCTACTTTCATCTCGAATAGAATATCCAAATGGGTCTAAGGTTTCAATAGAAATAGTTCGAATAATTTTACCATTTGATTTACTCACCATAAGTGCTTTTTTTTGTTTAGTTCGATCAGGAACTACAGTTTCAACGGAAAGCGCCGATAATCTAAAAAGCAATTTATAGACAAATTTATTAAACCTACTTTTTTTAGATAAATCGTGAATATCTTGATAAATTTTCACACTATCACGCTCTTGCTCTTTTACTTGCGTAAATCCACACAACGTAAAAAAACAAAAAAATAGCATCAAAAATACCGTCTTATTTCGATTCATAAAAAGTAAAATAACTTGTACAAGTATTGAAATGTAAAGTAACTAAAAATAGAACAAACTATGTTATATCGAGCCAAAAATCATTCCAAAAAGTTTATGTACCTTTGCCGATAATTTTATCCCATTTATGAAAACTTTTCTAGAATTTGAATTACCAAAATCCTTACAAAAAGCGTTAGATGAATTAGGTTTTGTAAACCCTACTCCTATTCAAGAAAAATCGCATTCGGTAATTCTATCGGGTAGAGACATGATGGGTATAGCGCAAACCGGAACAGGTAAAACATTTGCCTATTTATTACCCATTCTTAAACAATGGAAATTTCAAAATAACGAATCGCCAAGAGTGGTTATTTTAGTTCCAACGCGTGAATTAGTGGTTCAAGTAGCCGAAGAAGTTGAAAAACTGACCAAATACATGAGTGTGAGAACACTTGGAATTTACGGAGGCGTTAACATCAATACACAACGAAAAGCATTAGCAGAAGGAGTTGATATTTTAGTAGGAACACCCGGGCGTGTAATGGATTTAGGACTTGATGGTGTTTTACGATTTGACACTTTGCAAAAATTAGTCATTGACGAATTTGACGAAATATTAAACTTAGGTTTCCGTGCCCAATTGACTTCGATTTTATCAATGATGCGCGGTAAAAAACAAAACATCTTGTTTTCGGCAACCATGACTGAAGAAGTTGATGCCATGCTGGATGAATATTTTGAATTTCCAGAAGAGGTTTCATTAGCACAAAGCGGTACTCCATTGGAACAAATTGAACAAATTGTATATCAAGTTCCCAACTTTCTTACCAAATTAAATTTATTAAAACACTTGGTTCGAGAAACCGAAACTATGGAACGTGTATTGATTTTTGTCAATAATAAACGTATTGTAGATTTGGTTTTTGAAACGTTAGACGAAGAATTTTCAGAACAGTTTGGTGTAATTCATTCCAATAAATCTCAAAATTATCGTTTGAATACAATGGCGGCTTTTCAGGCGGGCGAATTAAGAGGATTAGTTACTACCGATATTATGGCGCGTGGTTTAGATATTTCTGATATTACCCACGTCATCAATCTACAATTTACTGAAGAACCTGAGAAATACATGCATCGAATTGGTAGAACTGGTCGTGCTGATAAAAGCGGTATTGCCATCAGTTTAATTTCTCCAAGTGAAGTAGAATCAAAAATTGAGGTGGAACTTTTAATGGATACTGAAATTAAAGAGTTTGCACTTCCCGAAGATTTAAAAATAGAAGAACGCTATTTAGACTTCGAAAAAGAAAAGAAAAAAATGAAATTCTTGTTGAAAACACCTAAAAAAGAAGGTGGCGAAGCTTTTCACAAGAAAAAAGATAAAAATGCGAAAGTAAACCTTGGTGGCCCAGGAAAACGTAAACCGCGCAAAACCGAATCGAGAAATAGAAACATCGAACGTAAAAGAGACGAGAAACGAAAGAAGAAATAGTATTGAGTTGGTAGTATTGAGTTGGCAGTAAAAAATCCGTGTAAATTTCTCCAATCCGTGTCATCCGCGTTCCAAAAAAATGACTCAAATATCTATAGTAATCTAAATTGAATTTTGTACTTTTGACAAATTCTAATTATAAATGCAATTTAAACATCCAGAAATTCTCTACTTTCTTTTTCTGTTGGTTATACCAATTTTAGTGCATTTATTTCAATTACGACGTTTTAAAAAAGAATATTTTACCAACGTAAAACTGCTCAAAGAACTTAAAATTCAAACCCGAAAAAGTGCTGAAATCAAGAAATGGTTGTTGTTAGCCACAAGATTATTGTTATTAACTTGTTTAATTTTAGCCTTTGCCCAACCTTTTTTTAATGCCAAAGACACTACTAATAAAGGCAACGAACTCATCATTTTATTAGACAATTCGTTTTCCATGCAAGCAAAAGGTGCAAAAGGCGAATTACTCAAACGAAGCATCCAAGAATTATTAGAAGAATTACCCGAAAACCAGCAATTTTCATTACTTACCAATTCAGAAGTTTTTTGGGATACCGATATTAAATCAATCCAAAAAGAATTACAAAACTTATCCTATTCTTCGCTTCCTTTTCAATTAGATTATTTAATTAATCAAGTCGAAATTAAAAAGAAAAATACTAAAAAAGATTACGTCATCATTACCGATGCAATAGAAACCGAAAGTAAAAAGGCATCCGAATTAAAAGCAGATAATGTCGTATACTTTATTCAACCAGAAGCTGAGAACAAGATCAATTGCAGTATTGACACAGTTGTAATCTCACAAGTGTTAGAGCAGTTTTACGAATTAAAAATTACCCTTCAATCGTATGGCGCTATTAAAAACGAAGTTCCGTTATCAATAATAAGTAATACTTCCAAAGCCATTGCTAAAACTATTGTGCAATTTTCAAAACCAACAACCGAAATTACAATTACTATTCCTAAAAAAGATTTTCACGGCTATGTAAGTATAGACGATGGTAGTTTAACCTATGATAATACCTACTATTTAAGCATTACAAAACCCGAAAAGACAAACATAATTGCCATTGGAACTTCGGAAAAAAATAATTTTTTAAGCCGTATTTATACACCAGACGAATTTAATTTCAACAGCACAGAATTAAAAAGTTTAGACTATAACCAAATTGAAAATCAAGAAGCTATACTTTTAAATGAACTAGAAAATTTACCGGTAGCTCTTGGAACAACTCTACAATCTTTTTATGAAAAAGGCGGAACAGTACTTTTAATTCCGAACGAAAAAAATTCAACATCAGAACTGAATTCTTTTACCAATCACTTTGGAGCGATACATTTCTCAGCTCTTGCTTCAACTGAAAAACAAATTACAACAATCAATTTTAGTCACCCACTCTACCAAACGGTTTTTGAAAAAAAAGTGACTAATTTCCAATATCCTAAAGTAAAATCAAGCTTTGGCTTATCTGGATTGACCTCTATTTTACAATTTGATGATACTGCCATTTTCGCAGGTTCAACAACCAATCGATTAGGTAATTTTTATGCGTTTTCGGCACCTATAAACAAACAAAATAGTAATTTTCAAAATGCTCCTTTAATTGTCCCTACTCTATACAAAATGGGGCAAAATCAAAATAAAACTGGAATTAATGCTTTTACGATTGGTGAAAATCAAAATATGATTTTAGAAACTATTTTAGCAAAAGACGAAGCAGTTACAATAACAAATGATGCCTACAGTTTTATACCTTTACAACAAATATTAAATGCTAAATGCAAACTTACTTTTGGCGATTATCCTGAAAAAGCAGGTAATTTTGACGTTGTAAAAGGTAAAGAGACGTTGAAAAAAATAAGTTTTAATTACCCAAGAACCGAAAGTAATTTATCAAATAAAAATACAACAAATTTTGATACTTTTACAAAAGTAAATACTATTGGAACTGTTTTAAACGATATTGCTTCTGAACGAACCAGTAGCGAAGTATGGAAATGGTTCTTATTAGCCACACTATTATTATTATTCACAGAACTACTAATTCAAAAATTGATCAAATGACGCCAGTGATTCTAAAACAAACAAAAATTATCGACCCTACGAGTCCGTTTCACCAACAAATAATGGACCTAAAAATTGAACAGGGTGTAATTACACAAATTGAAAAAGAAATCAAAGCGACACCTGATTGTGAAGTAGTTGAAATTGAAAATTTACATATTTCACAAGGTTGGATGGATAGTTCGGTTTCCTTTGGTGAACCGGGTTATGAAGACCGTGAAACCATTGAAAACGGATTGAAAGTTGCGGCAAAGAGCGGATTTACAGCTGTATTACTGCAACCCAATTCTAACCCAATAATCGATAATCAATCGCAAATTAGATTTGTGATCGATAAAGCAAAAGGAAATGCAACTACTCTTTACCCTATTGGCGCGCTAACCAAAGGAAGTGAAGGAAATGAATTGGCCGAATTATATGATATGCAAAACGCTGGGGCTGTAGCATTTGGCGATTATAAAAAAGCGTTGCAAAATGCCAATCTTCAAAAAATTGCACTACAATATGTACAAGATTTTAATGGAACATTGCTTTCATTTTGTCAGGACAGTACAATTAAAGGAATCGGCATCGCTAATGAAGGAGTTATTAGTACTAAATTAGGGATGAAAGGAATTCCTGCTTTAGCTGAAGAATTACATGTAGCACGCAATTTATTTTTACTAGAATATACCGGTGGAAAAATGCATATTCCTACGATTTCAACGCAAGGAAGTATTAAATTAATTAAAGAAGCAAAAGCCAAAGGATTACAAGTATCTTGTAGTGTAGCGGTGCATAATTTAGTCTTAAACGACGAAAAGTTATTGGGCTTTGATTCACGATATAAAGTGTTGCCACCCTTACGAGAAGAGGCAACTCGTGCTGCTTTAGTCAGTGCAGTTTTAGACGGAACTATCGATTGCATAACCTCAGATCATAATCCATTAGACATTGAACATAAAAAATTAGAATTTGATTTAGCCAAAGATGGAACCATTGGTTTAGAAAGCGCATTTAGTGCTTTACTTACCGTTTTACCACTTGAAGTTATTGTTGATAAATTAACCGCTAGTAAATTGATTTTCAATACCAAAAACAACGCTATAAATCAAAGTAATGTCGCAGATTTATCACTTTTTGTTCCAGATGGAAATTGGGTTTTTCAAAAAGAAAACATCGGGTCAAAATCTAAAAACTCGGCTTTTATAGGTCAACAAATGAAAGGAAAAGTTATTGGAATATACAACAATGGACAATTGATTCTAAACAATTAATAATTGATAATTTTTTAAATTATGAATGAAGTAGCACAAGGAAAGCAAACCGCAATTGTAAGTTATTTAACCATTATTGGCAGTGTAATTGCTATTTTCATGAATAGTGAAACTAAAAATTCATTTGCTAGTTTTCACATTCGCCAAGCATTAGGCATTTTTATTACCTTCTTCTTATTGGGCTATCCTGTAGGATATTTCAATAGTTGGATGATTACTGCTTCATTTTGGACATTTATATTTATTTTATGGCTGTTTGGGTTTATGAATGCATTAAATGGCGAACAAAAACCAGTACCTTTTTTAGGCGAATTTTATCAAAAATTATTTAAAAATTTTTAAAATGAATTTACAGTATTTAGTTCGTGAGCCTAAACAAATAATTGACAAAAACCCACTTTTATTACTGTTGCACGGTTATGGAAGTAATGAAGAAGATTTGTTTTCATTTGCTTCAGAATTACCACAAGACCATTATGTAATATCGGTTCGTGCGCCTTATGATTTGCAACCTTATGGTCATGCTTGGTATGCCATTCATTTTGATGCCGATGAAAATAAGTTTTCAGACAACGAACAAGCGAAAGAATCAGTTCAATTAATTGCTGAATTCATTGATCAAATAGCTCAAAAATATCCAATTGATGTGCAAAACATCAACTTAATTGGTTTTAGTCAAGGCGCTATTTTAAGCTATGCAATAGCACTAACCTATCCCGAAAAAATATCTAAAGTTGTAGCTTTAAGCGGTTATTTCAATCAAGATATTGTACCCGAAGTTATTGATGTCAGAGCCATTTCACATTTGAAATTTTTTATATCACATGGAACAGTAGATCAAGTAATTCCGGTAGATTGGGCTAGAAAAGCAAAACCAGCCATAGAAAATTTAGGCTTAAGCGTAGTATATCATGAATATCCTGTTGGACATGGTGTAGCCCCTCAAAATTTCTTTGATTTTAAGAATTGGTTAATTCAAAACAATAATAAATAAGTACATTTGTACCTTAAATAATAAACTATGGCATCAATTACT